>NZ_JBFUGT010000037.1:0-47687 GCF_056402775.1 Rhodococcus sp. P3_B8 | reverse complement strand
ACCTGACGTTGCCGCTGGTAGGACGCCCCGCGACGGGGAATCTCGGCGACGGCGGCCAATTCGTCCGCGCAGCCGAGTCGCACGGCGGTCGGGGCCAGCTTCTCGAGCAGGTCGTTCAGGTCGTCGGTGACGAGTCGCTCGTTGCTGTCCTCGTCGAGAATGATCTCGGCGTCGAGCCCGTACCGCGCGGCCCGCCACTTGTTCTCCTTCACGTGCCACGGCTGCAAGTTGGGCAGGTTCTCACCCGCCTCGAAACGCCGGTCCAGGTCGACGATCAGGCAGTGCACGAGCGCGACGAGGGAACTGAGTTCGGCGCGGGTGGAGATGCCGTCGAAGACGCGGACCTCGATGGTGCCCCACCGCGGCGCCGGCCGGATGTCCCAGTGCATCCCGCCGATCTTGGTGATCACCCCGGTCTTCATCTGGTCGCTGATGAAATCCTCGTACTGCCCCCAGTTCGCGAACTGGTACGGCAGTCCAGCGGTGGGAAGTTGCTGGAACATCAGCGCACGATTACTCGCGTACCCCGTGTTGACGCCGGCCCACATCGGTGAGGACGCCGACAGCGCGAGCAGATGCGGGTACCGCTGCAGCAGCGCGTTGAGGATCGGGAACACCTTCTGCGGCGAGGACACACCGACGTGGACGTGCACACCCCAGATGAGCATCTGACGGCCCCACCATTGGGTGCGTTCGATCAGCTCGTCGTAATCCGGTGTGCGCGTGACCAATTGGGTCGACCACTGTGCAAACGGGTGCGTTCCCGCGCAGATCAGATCCACGCCGAGCGGGTTCGCCGCCCGCCGCAACAGGTCGAGCGACTCGTCGAGGTCGTCCATCGCCTCACCGACGGTGGAGTGGATACCGGTGACGAGTTCGACGGTGTTGCGCAGCAACTCCTTGGTGATCCGCGGATCCTCGGGACCGGCGAGATTCGCCACCGCGTCGAATACCTCCGCGGCCGTGTTGGAGAGATCCCGCGTGACCCTGTCGACCAGCGCGATCTCCCACTCGACGCCCAGTGTCGGCCGCGGCGAACCGGGAAAAGGAACTACCACGGTTTCGATCCAACCACAGGCCGCAGTGCACGGCAGCGCACCGACATCCCGACCGAAGCCGGGATGTCACGCGACTCAGCTGGCGCCGATGACACCGCAGGCCACCCGGGAACCTGCGTCCCCGGTGTTCAGGGTTTCCTGATCGGGGGCGGGTGCGTAACGGGTGGGGATGTTGGCGAAATTGTCGGAACCCGAGTGGATCATGACGGCGGTGCCGCTGTCGCCGTTCTTCAGGTCCTCGACCGTGAAGGCGTCGGTGGTGGTGACCAATTCGGCCGTGCCGTCGGCCAGAACCTGCAGCGAGGTGAGGTCACCGCTCGCGGGGTGCCCCGAGTGGCCTTCGGCCTGGAAGTGCCCGCCGGCGGACAGGAAGTTTCCGGGCGCACCCCCGGTTGGTGCCACGGAGTTCGTCTCACACTTGCCGACGGAGTGCACGTGGAAACCGTGGAATCCGGGTGTCTGATCCTTGACGGAAACGGTGACCTCGACGTGGCTGCCTGCCTGCTTGAACGTGGCGGTGCCCACGTCTTCGCCCTCGGCGTTCTTCAGCGCCGCGCTGACCGCGCCGCTCTCCGCGGCTTCACCGGAACCGCTCTCGGCGTCGCCGGGAACGCCTGCGGCGCTGGGATCGGCGGCGCCGGTCCAGACGGGAGGAGTGGTGCCGGGAACGTCGGTCGGCTCCTCGTTGTTACTGCAGGCGGTCAGTCCGAGTGCTGCAATGGCCACCACCGGGGTGACAATGCGCCAGGACATCCGACGGGTAGAACTCGAGGCCATCAAACCGCTCCTTTGGGGTGGCGAAGAAGTGCATCTGATCATAACCGCGGCGACGGTGCACCGACCGTCCGGTCTACTGCGCGGAGGTGACGATGACGATCACACCGGCGGACGAATCGGCGATACTCGGGAACCGCGGCTGGGCCGATACCCCGAGCTGCGCGGCGATCTCCGTGGCCGCTTCCTTCTCGGCGGCGGAAGTGCCGTAGTACACCGTGGTTTCGGAGATGGTGCCGTCGCTGTAGTTGCCGGTTTCCGACACCGTCCACCCCGAGGACATCAGTTCGGTGGCCGTCTGACTCGCGAGACCGGTGACGTTGCTGTTGTTGAGCACCCGCACCGGGACCGACGCCGCGGCGGCGGACTTCGAGGTGCTCGAGGCACCGGACGTGGTGCTCGCCGCGGACGTCGAGGTGGCGCCCGCCGCTCCGGCAGCCGTCGTCGGGCGCGCGGCGGGAGTGGTCGTGGCGGCCGCCGTGGTCGTGACGGTGGCGGCGGTCTCCTCCGAGTCCGAGCCTCCCAGGGAGGCGAACCCGAGACCCGCGAAGAGAATCGCGAGGGCGATCAGCACCATCGCGAGGGCACGTAACGGCGGGCCGGACGATTCGGGTTTCGGAGTACTCACGATGTCGACCTTAGCGACCGGGTGCTACGTGACGTCGAACCCGAGGCGACGGGCGGCGCGGGCCTTCTGCCTGCTCGCGCGCAGCCGTCGCAGCCGCTTCACGAGCATCGGGTCGGCCGCGAGTGCCTCCGGCCGGTCCACCAGTGCGTTGAGAACCTGGTAATACCGGGTGGCGGACATGTCGAACAGCTCTTTGATCGCTTCTTCCTTCGCGCCGGCGTACTTCCACCATTGGCGCTCGAAGGACAGGATGTCGTGCTCCCGACGCGAGAGGCCGTCGTCGCCGACGTCCTTGACCCCCGCCGAGTTGTCGCCGTCGATGCGCTCGGACTGGGTCCGACTACGCGCTGTTGCGCCGTCCATCTCACTCCTCGACTACTAGCTCTCGCTCGACCTCAGCGAAACCACGTTCCCCCGGCTCCTCGATCGCGTGGCCGACCGAGCAACGAATTACACCGCTGTACTTCAGCGACTATTCAACCACGACGAACGCCGCGGGCAGTGCGAACGGCTCGGGCGCGCCGCACTATCCTTGACGACCATGGCCATCCTCCCCATCCGGATCGTGGGCGACCCGGTATTGCACGAACCGACCGAGGCAGTGTCCCAGTCACCTGCGGAACTCGCTGAGATCATCGCCGACATGTACGACACGATGGACGCCGCCAACGGCGTCGGGCTCGCCGCCAACCAGGTCGGCCTGCCGCTGCGGTTGTTCGTCTACGACTGCCCGGACGTCGACGGAGACGGCACGGCGCTGCGCCGCCGGGGTTGCGTCGTCAACCCGGTCCTCGAAACGTCGGAACGACCCGAGACCATGCCGGATCCGGACGACGACGTCGAGGGCTGCCTGTCGGTGCCGGGCGAGCAGTTCCCCACCGGGCGGGCCGAGTGGGCGAAGGTCACGGGCACCGACGCCGACGGCAACGCCGTCGAGATCGAGGGGCACGGCTTCTTCGCACGCATGCTCCAGCACGAGGTCGGTCACCTCGACGGCTTCCTCTACGTCGACATGCTGGTCGGCCGCAACGCGCGCGCCGCCAAGAAGACCATCAAGCGCGCCGGCTGGGGCGTTCCCGGCCTCAGCTGGGTGCCGGGAACGGTCGACGACCCGTTCGGGCATGACGACTGACATTCCGCTCGGAAGCCGGGTGGTGCTGCGATACCAGCTGCCACCCGGCCACAGCCATCCGATGACCGACGTCATCGGGGTGCTGGAGAGCGTCGACCCGGTGGTGATCGTCCGCGCCGCGGACGGCTCGGTCGTCGAGGTGGATCCGGAGCGGGTGGTCGCGCTGAAGGCCGTCCCCGCACGACCGGTGCGCGCGAGCGAGATCCGATCCCTCGAACTGGCCTCCGCCGACGGCTGGCCGGGTGTCGAGTACACGTGGATCGACGGGTGGCTCGCCCGCTACGGTCACGGCTTCACCGGACGCGCCAACTCGGCGGCCCCGCTCGGCGACCGTGGGCCGGTGGGCAGCCTGGACGACGCCTCCCCCGGCGGCACGCTCGACCGTCTGCGCGAGTGGTACGCCGAGCGCGACCGCCCCCTGCGGTTGCTGATCCCCGACCGGCTGGGCGAGGTGCCGCTCGGCTGGAACGTCAGCGACGAAGTGGTCGTCATGGCGGCGGACATCGACAACCTGGCACTGCCCGAGGGCCCACGAACCACCACCGTCACCGATCACCCCGATCCGGACTGGCTCGCCCTCTACCGCTACCGCGGGTCCGCGCTCCCCGACTTCGCCGTCGACGTGCTGGACTCGGTCCGCGGCGGCACCCTCGGGTTCGGCCGGATCGGCGCCGCCGACTCGACGCTGCTGGCCGTCGCCCGCGGATCCGTCACGTCCGCGCCCGACGACCGCCGGTGGGTCGGGCTCACCGCGGTCGAGGTCGCGGAGGCTCACCGCCGCCACGGAATCGGCAGCCTCATCTGCGGCGACATGATCAACTGGGGACGCGAACACGGCGCGACCCACGCGTGTCTGCAGGTCGCCGTCGAGAACGAGGGCGCGCAGGCGATGTACCGCAACCTCGGCTTCGTGGCGCACCACCGGTACCGCTACGCCACCGAACCTGGCGGCTGACGACCTGTCGGAGAGTGCCGCTAGGGTGGCTGCCGTGCGCATCGCAACCTGGAACGTGAACTCTGTTCGTGCCCGTACCGACCGGATCCTGGACTGGCTCCAGCGGTCCGACGTCGACGTGCTGGCGATGCAGGAAACCAAGTGCAAGGACGAGCAGTTCCCGTACGAGCGTTTCCTCGAACTGGGCTACGAGGTCGCACACGTGGGCCTCAGCCAGTGGAACGGCGTCGCGATCGCGTCCCGCGTCGGTCTCGAGGACGTGCAGATCGGGTTCGAGGATCAGCCCGGCTTCCACAAGGACCCGGAGGTCGCGCCCGCGCAGGAAGCCCGCGCCATCGGCGCCACGTGCAACGGCGTCCGCATCTGGAGCCTGTACGTCCCCAACGGTCGTGAGCTGACCGATCCGCACTACACGTACAAGCTCGACTGGCTGGCGAAGTTGCACACCGACGCGGTCGGGTGGCTGGGGCAGAACCCGGACGCGCAGATCGCGTTGGTCGGCGACTGGAACGTGGCCCCCACCGACGAGGACGTCTGGGATCCGGCGCTGTTCGAAGGCAAGACGCACACGTCCGCACCCGAGCGTGAGGCGTTCCAGGCATTCGTCGAATCCGGATTCGCCGACGTCGTCCGGCCGCACACCCCCGGTCCCGGTGTCTACACCTACTGGGATTACACCCAGTTGCGGTTCCCGAAGAAGCAGGGAATGCGCATCGACTTCGTGCTGGGTTCGCCCGCCCTCGCCGGCCGCGTCGACAAGGCCGAGATCGACCGCAACGAACGCAAGGGCAAGGGCGCCAGCGATCATGCGCCGGTCATCGTCGACCTCGGCGACTGAGAACGCAGCACACCGAGCGCCACAACCGCGCACCCGAATCCGATGAGCACTCCGTGCCCGATGCGCAGTGGGGCGTCGACGTAGAACTGCGGGATGAACAGCGCGAACCCCACTGCCATCGGGATCCCCGCCCACCCGGCGAGTAGCCGGGACCGGGCGATCGCCACGGCGGCAGCGGCTGCGCCGACCGCGACGAGGAGCAGACCGGTGGCGAACAGCGTCGCCTGCGCCGCCCCCATCCGCACGCTTTCGGTGAGGGTTGTGACCGCATTCTCGTCGAGGTCGCTGCCGCCCAGGGCGTGCAGCGCGAACGTTTCGGCCCCGTAATAGGGCAGCGTCAGCCCTGTCCCGATCCACGACGCCGCCACCGCGACCACCGCCGCCCGTTCACCGCCCGTCCCTTTCAGCAGTCCGCTGAGCGCGACGAGCGCAAGCCCGAACGCGATGAATCCGCCGACCGCGGCGAGGTGTGCGACGAGCCACGACGGTGAGGCGAACTCGGCCCGCCCGTCCGGCGCCCCGCCCGCTGCGTAGGGACGCACTAAGGGGTACACGACGAACAGGACGCCGGCGAGGGCGAACAGCGCCGCGGCGCAGATCCGTGCGACCCCGGTACGACTCTCGATCCGATCCGACACGGTCATGACGACTCCTCCATTGTGAGCACCGCTCTCTATGTAGAGCAGTATTCACAGCAAAGTCGCAGATGGCAAGAGCAGTGCTCTCGCGAGTGGGGCTACTCGGCAACCAGGACGTCGAGGTGCTCAGGATTTAGCGCCAAGTAGCGCTGGACATACGTGCAGATGGGACGCACTTTCCAGCCGCGCCGACGCGCCGAGCCGAGCGCCTCGCCCACGAGGACCGCGGCCAGCCCGCGCCCACCGAACTCTTCCTTGACGACCGTGTGCATGAACGCGACCACCTCGCCCGGCTTCGCGGTGAATCCGGGAATGTCGTCCTCGTCCCGGTAGCCGAGGATGCCGACCAACTCGTCCCCCAGCCACAGATCGAATCGTTCATGGGCAGGGTTGTCGAGCACGCGAGCATCAGCGGCCGTGATGTTCCCCGACGACTCGGAACTGTTCGAAATGTGATCCATGCCACTCATGGAATCAGTAAGGCGGCATCCTCGCGAGCGGAATCGCCGCTCCCGGAACCGTTTCGTTGCCGACGAGTGCCCGATTCGTGGTCCGACCGCAGTCAGCCATCCACCGGAACGACGAGGTCGCGGTACTCGGGATGCGCCGAAACGAAGCGCTGCACGTACGTGCACACGGGCCGGACCTTCCAGCCGTACCCGCGGGCGAGGTCGAGGGAGCGACCCACCATGAGGGCGGCGAGTCCGCGGTGGCCGAAGTCCTCCACGATCACGGTGTGCATGAACGAGACCACGGGCCCCTGCCGCCCTCGACTCTTCGGGCCCGGCGGCCGAGCGGCCACCACGCCCACGCCGGCACCGGCGCCGGGCGGGGTGTCCGCGAGGTCGAAATACCCGAGGATCCCGACGAGGTCACCACTCAGGCGTAGCTCGAATCGGTTCTGATCGGCGTTGTCGATCACGTCCACAACCTGCGCGTCTGTCAGCATGGCTATCTCCTGGGGGTATGTGTCGTAATCGAAATGTGATGTTCATCACCCTTTATACCGATGCCGGGAACCGCTGTCCAAGTTTCACCCGAATGATTGCTCACAGAGATCTCGGTTACAGTTTGTGTGACAACTACACATCCACGGGGGCTCGCACCAGCGGGCTGAGAGGACGGCTAGGGCCGTCGACCGTCGAACCTGTCCGGGTAATGCCGGCGTAGGGAGCATCATCGATGAGCACACACGTATCTACAGCCACGTCCGTCACCACGGGACCGATCGAGGGCAGCACCAAGCAGTACCTGCTGTCGGGCGACGACATCCGGGTGCCGGTCCGGCGCGTACACCTCACCAACGGTGAACACCTCGACGTGTACGACACGTCGGGTCCGTACACCGACGCGGACGCCACGATCGACCTGGAAGCGGGATTGCCGCATCTGCGCGCACCGTGGATCGCCGGCCGGGAGGGCACCCAACTCGACGCCGCTCGCGCCGGCGTCGTCACCGCCGAGATGCAGTATTGCGCTGCACGCGAGGGTGTTTCACCCGAGACGGTGCGCACCGAGGTCGCGACGGGACGCGCCGTGATCCCGGCCAACCGCTGCCATCCCGAACTCGAGCCGATGATCATCGGCAAGGCGTTCGCGGTGAAGATCAACGCGAACATCGGCAACAGCGCGGTCACGTCGTCGATCGCGGAAGAGGTCGAGAAGATGGTGTGGGCGACGCGGTGGGGTGCAGACACCATCATGGACCTGTCCACCGGCAAGAACATCCACGAGACACGGGAATGGATCCTGCGCAATTCGCCCGTGCCCGTGGGAACCGTGCCGATCTACCAGGCGCTCGAAAAGGTCGGCGGCGACCCGACCGCGCTCACATGGGAGATCTACCGCAACACCGTGATCGAACAGTGCGAGCAGGGCGTCGACTACATGACGGTCCACGCCGGTGTACTGCTTCGCTACATCCCACTGACCGCGCGCCGCGTCACCGGCATCGTCTCCCGCGGTGGGTCGATCATGGCCGCCTGGTGTCTGGCCCATCACCGGGAATCGTTCCTGTACACCCACTTCGACGAACTGTGCGAGATCCTCCACCGCTACGACGTCACGTTCTCGCTCGGTGACGGCCTGCGTCCCGGCTCCATCGCGGACGCCAACGACGAAGCCCAGTTCGCGGAACTGCGCACCCTCGGCGAGCTCACGAGGATCGCCAAATCCCATGGGGTGCAGGTGATGATCGAAGGCCCCGGGCACGTCCCGATGCACAAGATCGTGGAGAACGTGCGCCTCGAGGAAGAGTTGTGCGAGGAGGCGCCGTTCTACACGCTCGGGCCGCTCGCCACCGACATCGCGCCGGCGTACGACCACATCACGTCCGCGATCGGCGCGGCGATGATCGCGCAGGCCGGCACCGCGATGCTCTGCTACGTGACACCCAAGGAACACCTGGGACTGCCGAATCGGGACGACGTCAAGACCGGGGTCATCACGTACAAGATCGCGGCGCACGCGGCGGATCTCGCGAAGCAGCATCCGCGGGCGCAGGAGCGGGACGACGCGCTGTCGAAGGCCCGGTTCGAATTCCGCTGGCACGACCAGTTCGCGCTGTCCCTCGACCCGGATACCGCGCGGGAGTTCCACGACGAGACGCTGCCCGCCGAGCCGGCAAAGACGGCCCACTTCTGCTCGATGTGCGGCCCGAAGTTCTGTTCGATGCGGATCTCCGCCGACGTGCGCGAGTACGCACAGCAACATGGACTCGATTCGGTCGAAGCCATCGAGGCGGGCATGGCCGAGAAGTCGAGCGAGTTCGTCGACGCAGGTGGTCGCGTGTATCTGCCCGTCGAGTCCGTCACCTCAGAGAATCGGTAAGGTCCCCTTCGTGAAGCTGCTGCCCCTGACCCCCGACGGCCAGACCCCCGTCCGAGTCCTCACCATCGCAGGCACCGATTCCGGCGGTGGCGCCGGGATCCAGGCCGACTCGCGGACGATGGCGCTGTGCGGCGTCCACGCATGCGTCGCGGTCGCCGCGGTGACGGTGCAGAACTCGGTGGGCGTCAGCGGTTTCCACGAGATTCCGCCGGAGACGGTGGCCGCGCAGGTGCGGTGCGTCGTCGACGACATCGGGGTCGGGGCAGCGAAGACGGGCATGCTGGCGTCGACGGCCATCATCGAGGCCGTCGCCGCCGTGTGCACCGAGGTCGGGATCGGCCGCGACCTACCGGTCCCGCTGGTCGTGGACCCGGTGTGCGCGTCGATGCACGGCGATCCGCTCCTGCACGCCGAGGCGCTGGACGCCGTGCGGAACACGCTGATCCCGATCGCCACGGTGGTCACCCCGAACCTCGACGAGATCCGGTTGATCACCGGCATCGAGGTGGTGGACGACGCGACCGCACGCCGCGCCGCCGAAGCGCTGCACGCGCTCGGGGCGCAGTGGTCGATCGTGAAGGGCGGGCATCTCCGGACGTCGGCGTCGAGCACCGATCTGCTGTTCGACGGCGACAGGTTCCTCGAGTTCAGCAGTCCCCGCATCGACACCGGCAACGACCACGGCGGCGGTGACACCCTCGCGGCCGCCATCGCGAGCGCGCTCGCCCACGGGTGGTCCGTGCCCGATGCGGTGGCGTTCGGTAAGGAATGGGTCACCAAGTGCCTGGAGGCGTCGTACGACCTGGGTGCCGGTCACGGCCCCGTCTCTCCACTGTGGCGACTCCGTCACCCGTGAGTACTTATTAACGTCCGGCGGTTGAGAAGTACTCACGGGCGGCGGAGCCGCAACCGCCAGATACCGAGGTCGGAGGGCACCCCGCTCGGCGCGGGGGCGAAGAAGGCGCGTCGCCACGGTTTGACGCCGACACCCAGTTCGTCGAGGGTGCCCGGCTGCAGACTCTCCAGCGTGGCGGACGACGCCATCACGTTGCCGTCGCCGCCCAGTTCCATCATGCGTGCCGCGATCGTCACGTCCACGCCGAGCCAGTCGCTGCCGATCTGCCGGGGCACCCCGGTGTGCATGCCGACGCGCATCCGGGGGCGGTAGCCGTCCACCTCCACCTCCGCGAGCGCCTCCTGCGCGGCGAAGACGGCGTCGATCGCGCGGTCCGGGCTGGGGAAGACGGCCATCACGCCGTCCCCCAGGCGTTTCACCACGTGTCCTCCGCGGTCGACGATGGGGGTCTCGACGGCTCGGGCGACGTCACGCAGCAGGGCGAGGGTGGCGCTGTCACCGGCGGGCAGCGACCAACTGGAGAACCCGACGAGGTCGGTGAACACGATGGTCACTTCCTGCGTTCCCCGGCCGCGTCCGGTGCGCTCGAGCAGCGCCTGCCACACCTGCAGCGCGCCGAGGCTCATCTCGCGGGACGCGCCCGGCTGGTGGTCGAGGAAGCGATCGGCGACGCGGGCGATGGCCCGTGCGCTGCCGGGGCCTGCCGTCGACAGTGGATCGCCGAACGCCGGATCGCCGGGTAGCGCACGACGAACCCTCCGCAGCCCTTCGATCAGCTGTGGCTGCCGGTTCACCGATCCCATCCAGCCCAGAACCTTGTCGCCTCGTTTCGGTGTCTGCGCAGCGTCGAGTTCGGCACTGTCCTCTTCGGCCGGGTCGTCGCTCACGAGAGTAAGGGTAACCCAGCGTCACATGCACAAACCCGTGTCGAATCGGACATCACTCCGCCGCCCGCGCCTTCTCCCGGTCCGCGCCGGTGGGGACACCGTTCGGCCCGGCGAGCGACTCCGCATAGACCCCGACGGCATACGCGACCGCGGCGGCATTCTTGGCGAGCGCGGCCCGGTTCACGTTCTCGAGAGTGTCGGTCGCGCTGTGGTAGTTCTCGTCGTACACCACATCCGGGGTGCCGCCCCACTTCTGTGCCTGCTCGGGGGTCTTCGTCTCGTCGGCGCCGCTGAACACGCCGCCCGAGGGGATGCCGTGCTCGATGAACGGACCGTAGTCGGATCGGCCGTCGAAGTCCGTGCCGTCGGCGGCGACCCCGTTGCCCTTAAGGAACTCGATGAACGTGCGCTCGATGCCCGCGGAACCCTCCGGTCCGGGCCCCTCGCCGACGTTGTCGGAGTTGTCGCCGTCGTACGCCAAGTAGCCGGCGTTCTCGGAACCGAGCATGTCGAAGTTCAGGTACAGCGCGATGTCGTTCCGCTGGTCCTGGCTGAGGCTGTTCACGTAGGCCTCCGAACCGAGCAGACCCAATTCCTCGGCGCCCCAGAACGCGAAGCGCACCGCGTTGTCGACGTCGGGCGAACCGCCGAGCTGCACCGCCGTTTCGAGGGTCGCGGCGACGCCGGTGCCGTTGTCGTTGATGCCGGGACCGTCCGGGACGCTGTCCAGGTGGGCGCCGACCATCACGACGTCCTCGGCCGAACCGGTCTTCGTCTGGGCGATGACGTTACGAGCGGTGCTCGACTCGGTGGTGGTGTCGAGGGTGAGGGTGACGTCGCCCCCGGCCTGCTCGAGTGCGGCGCCGTCCGCCTTGCTCACTCCGCCGGTCGGCACCTTGCCCACGTCCGGGTCGCCGAGGGTTCCGCCGTTCATCGGTCCGTCCTCGTTGTTGACGACGATCACGCCTGCGGCGCCGCGCTCGGACGCGAACTGCTGCTTGGCCGCGAACGGGCACACCCCGCGGTTGACGAGGACGATCGCCCCGGTCACGTCGAGGCCGTCGTAATCGGTGACCTCGCATCCCGGACTCTCGTCCTTGGGGGCGGGTACCAGGCGGGCGGTGATCCCCTCCGGACCGGTCGACGGCGAATACGACAGCGCACGCACCTCCAAGTCACGGTCGCCGGACCTGAGTGCCTCCGTCCGGACGTCGAACTTGTGGAACTCGAATTCGGGCGTCTCGACGTCGAAGCCCTTGTCTTCCAGCACCTGTGCGACGTAGTCGACGCTGGCGTCGTAGCCGGAGGTTCCAGCCGCGCGGTTGCCGTTGTTGTTCTCGGCGATCGTCTGCAGTTGCTCCAGGTGTGCCACCACACCGCCCTCGGTGACCGAGGCCGCGAGAGCGCTCGCGTCGACCGGCGGCGAATCGGGTTCGCTCGTCGACGAGCACCCGGCCAAGATCACCGCACCGGCCACTCCGACTGTGAAGGCTCCCCGTAGTCGCATGTCGGGAGCCTAACGCAGAAGCACCGGTGGGCCGGCGCGAATGGATTTCGCACCGGCCCACAGGCTCCCACCCCACCGTCACCCTCAGCCAGGTCTCCCGACGATCACCTGGCGGAGGAGCGGGGCGAAAGTACTGTATCGGGTGTCAGGCGTCGCGCTTGTTGACGACCACCAGGCCGGCCCCGAAGATCACGAAGACGAACACCGCGAAGTACACCAGGCTGCCCCACGGGCCCCAGTGGAATTCGACCCCCTGCGGCGCCCCCAGGAAGTTGTTGGCGTTGAGGAACGGCAGGAAGGGCATGATCTTCTCGCCGAACGAGCCGAACAGGTTGAACAGGCTCTCGATCAGCAGCGGCCACAGCAGCAGCAGTGCGATCGCGCCCGCCGACTGACGCAGCAGTGTGCCGACACCGACGGCGAGAACCACGCACAGGAACGCGTAGATCGGGACGCCGTAGATCGACCGCCACGCGTCGTCACCCGACAAGGTGAGCGCCGCTCCGGCCTCGTCACCCGCGGTCGCCTTGGCGATGGCGTACGCACCGAAGGTGAGCACGAACGTCAGCACGGCGCCGAACGCGCCGATCAGGCCGGCCTTCGCGATGAGGACGGACGCGCGGTTCGGGATGGCCTGGAACGTGGTGCGGATGACGCCGAACCGGTATTCGCTGGTCACGGCGAGCGCCGCGAGGATCATCAGGACCAGCACGCCGAATCCGGAGACCCCGCCGACCGCGTCCGACATCTGCGGCAGGAACGGATCGAAATCCGGTTGCTTACCGTCGGCGATCTGGTTGTTGAAGGAGTTGATGCTCGCCTTGGCGCTCAGCCCGATGACCGCGGCGAGGCCGAGACCCAGCACGATGATGATGACCGTGCACCACCACGGCGACCTCGTCGACGTGATCTTGATCCGTTCGGCATTGAGAACAGCCATTACAGTGCACCCCTCATCACATCTTCGACGCCCTCTGCGTGGTACTGCACGTCGTCTCCGGTCAACTTCATGAAGGCGTCCTCCAGCGATCCAYGCTGAGATGCCAACTCGTGCAGGACGATGCCCTGCGAACCGGCGATCCCGCCGACGACGTCCGTCGACGAATCCACCACGACGAGCGCCTGCTGCCCGTCGGATCCGTCCTCGCGCACGGTGAGCCCGTTGGACGTGAGCGCGCTGCGCAGCGCGTCCAGCTGTGGGCTCCGCACGCGCACCGTCGATTCCGAGGACTTGCTGACGAACTCGGACACGGTGGTGTCGGCGATCAGACGCCCCCGGCCGATGACCACCAGATGTTCGGCGGTGAGCGCCATCTCGGACAGCAGGTGGCTCGACACCAGCACGGTGCGTCCCTCCGCGGCGAGGCGCTGCATGAACTTCCGGATCCAGACGATGCCCTCCGGGTCGAGCCCGTTCACCGGCTCGTCGAACAGCAGCACCTTCGGGTCGCCGAGGAGCGTGGCGGCCAGGCCCAGTCGCTGGGACATGCCGAGCGAGAACCCGCCTGCCTTCTTTCCGGCCACCTCGGTGAGCCCGACGAGGTGCAGCACCTCGTCGACCCGGCTCTTGGGCAGCGAGTTGGACGCCGCCATCCACTGCAGGTGGGCGCGGGCCGAGCGGTTGGGGTGCACCCATTTCGCGTCGAGCAGTGCCCCCACCGTCCGCAGCGGCTGCACCAGGTCTCCGTACGGTTTGCCGTCGATCAACGCGGTGCCCGCCGTGGGGCGGTCCAGCCCGAGGATCATGCGCATGGTCGTCGATTTGCCTGCACCGTTCGGGCCGAGGAAGCCGGTGACCATACCCGGCTTCACGTTGAACGTCAGGTTGTCCACCGCCTTCGTCGCACCGAAGGTCTTTGAAAGTCCCCTCACTTCAATCATGGTGAGAAGGATGCCGGAACCTGCGGCCGGCGCGCATCGGCCGCAGGTCTACACCTGACTCGTCCCCTGGTACCGGTCGGACCCTGAGCGGGACCCGACGCGACCCCGAGAACTACGACGACGCCTGCGCCCAGAACCGCTTGGGAATGCGGCCCGCGTGACGTGCCTCGTAGCCCGCCACCACGGCCCCGCGCATCGCCGAAGCCATGAGTGCCGGGTCCTTCGCCCTGGTCACAGCCGTGGCCAGCAGCACGGCATCGCAGCCGAGTTCCATCGCGAGGGTCGCGTCGCTGGCGGTCCCGATGCCGGCGTCGAGGATGACGGGAACCCCGGCACCCTCCACGATCATCTGGATGTTGTGCGGGTTCGCGATACCGAGCCCGGTGCCGATCGGCGAACCCAGCGGCATCACGGCCACGCAGCCGACGTCCTCGAGCCTGCGGGCCAGCACCGGGTCGTCGGTGGTGTACGGCAGGACGATGAAACCGTCGTCGACCAGTTGCTCTGCAGCGCTGACCAACTCGATGGCGTCGGGCATCAGGGTGCGTTCGTCGGCGATGACCTCGAGCTTCACCCAGTCGGTCTCGAGCGCCTCACGGGCGAGTTGCGCCGTCAGCACCGCCTCGGCCGCACCGCGACACCCGGCCGTGTTGGGCAGCGGCGCGATGTCGAGCCGGCGCAGCAGGTCCAGCACACCGGTGCCGCCTGCGGCGTCGACGCGGCGCATCGCGACCGTGGTCAGCTCGGTGCCGGACGCGACGAGCGCCTCTTCGAGCACCGTGAGGTTGGCGGCGCCGCCGGTGCCCATGATCAACCGTGAACCGAACGTGCGGCCCGCGATCGTGAGGCCCTTCTGCACGCCGGGCGTCGCGTCAGCCACCCTGCACCGCCGTGAGGATCTCGATCTCCCAGCCCCGGACCACGAGCTCGTCCCACCGGGCGCGCGGGAACACGGCGCCGTTCACTGCCACCGCGATGCCTTTGGTGGGCAGGTTCAGCACCTCCAGCAGCCCGGTGACGGTCAACGGTTCCGTGAACTCGTGGTCCTCGCCGTTGACGCTGATGCCGATCGGCACCACTAGTTGCTGCTCACTCATCTCTACCTCGCTACTTTCTCGAAACGTTCGGGGTCGGCGGCTTTCGCCTCGACCAGTGCCGAGCCCTCCAACAATGCCACCGTCGCGTCGGCGGTCACCGGGGTGAGCAGGATGCCGTTACGGCCGTGTCCCGTCGCCACCACGACCCGATCGGACACCCGGCCGATCAGCGGCAGGTTGTCCGGGGTCATCGGGCGCAGACCTGCCGAGGTCTCGCGCAGTTCGTACTCGCCGATGGCGGGCATCAGCGCCTCGGCGTCCGCGATCAGGTCTCGCACGCCGGCCACCGTGACCTGCGTGTCGTTGCCCGACTCGTACTGGGTGGCACCGACGACGATGCCGTCGGCCCGTGGCACCAGGTAGGCGGGCCTGCCGTGCACGCTGCCGCGGATGGTGCGGCCGGGCGCGGGGGTCACCCCGGGACGCGAGCGCAACCGCAGGATCTCGCCCTTCACGGGGCGAACCGGAAGCCCGGGCCACAGGGCCGGTGACGCGATGCCCGCGGTGACGACGATCTGGTCCGTGCTCAGCCGGTCGAGGCTGTGCACGGCCTCCCCGATCAGCTCCACTCCGGCGTCGACGGCGCACCGCTGCAACGCCTGCAACAGCAGCCTGTTGTCCACGGCCAGTTCGTCGACGGCCAAAAGTCCCAACCGGACTCCGCGACCCAGCATCGGCTCGAGGGCCCGAACTTCGGCGCGACCCAGGATCTGCAGTTCCCGCCCCTGCGCACCCACCCATTCGGCGATGGTCCGCAGGTCCTCCGCGTCGGCGCCGTCCAGCGCGACGGTGAGCGAACTCTCCGACGTGAACAGCTCGACGCCGGCCCCGGCCTCGAGTTCCTTCCCGAATTCGGGCCACCGGTCGAGCGACGCGCTCCCCAGTTCGAGGACGCTCTCCTCGCCGGGCCAGCCCTCGGACAACGGGGCGAGCATGCCGCCCGCCACCCAGGACGCTCCCGAACCGATCGACGGGTCGTACAGCCGTACCGACCACCCGTTGCGGGCTGCGCGCCACGCAATGGACAGGCCGATCACTCCGCCTCCGACGACGGATACCGATCTCGCCATTGAACTCCACCTCACTTCCTGCGCCGGCATGATCCGGGTCAGGTATGACGGTCGGGCTCGGCGTGAGCCCCTCTCAGCCCCACGTTCCCCGGGACTCCCGTGTTGCACTTTCACCGTAGAGGCTACCGTCATGCCGTGACCACCTCGCATCACAGCAACCTCACGGACCGTCGGCGCCGCCTCGGAACAGCACGTTTGTACCTGTGCACCGATGCTCGGCGCGAGAAGGGCGACCTGGCGCAGTTCGCCGAGGCCGCACTGTCCGGCGGCGTCGACATCATCCAGCTCCGCGACAAGGGCTCGGCCGGAGAGAAGAAGTTCGGCACGATGGACGCCCGGGACGAACTGGCGGCACTGTCGGTGCTCGCGGCCGCGGCCAGGCGGCACGGAGCGCTGCTCGCGGTCAACGACCGCGCCGACATGGCGCTGGCGGCCGGGGCCGACGTGCTGCACCTCGGCCAGGGCGACCTGCCCGTCCCGTACGCACGGACCGTGGTGGGTTCCGACGTCCTGATCGGCCGCTCCACCCACAGTCGCGCGCAGGCCAGTCTCGCGGCGATCGAGGACGGCGTCGACTACTTCTGCACCGGTCCGGTGTGGGCCACCCCCACCAAGCCGGGGCGGACCGCGTCGGGCATCGATCTGGTGCGATCGACCGCCGACTCGGAGCCGAACCGCCCGTGGTTCGCGATCGGCGGCATCGACGAGTCCCGCGTTCCGGAGATCCTCGCCGCGGGGGCCTCCCGCATCGTCGTCGTGCGGGCCGTCACCGAGGCCCGCGACCCGCAGGCCGCCGCGCGCTCGCTGTCCGCCCTGTTGCAGCAGAACGCGTAGTTACGGCTGGTCCAGCCAGTCCAGCACCGTAGCGGGCGGCAGGACCACGACTGTGGCCGGCAACTGTTCGATCAGGTCGGGGTCGGTGGTGACGAATGCCGTCACCGTTCCCAGTGTGGTGCCGTGGCCGGCCGGTTCGGCGAGGCTGCCGACCGCGTCCAGGGCTTCGAGCACCTCGACGCGCGGCAACCACCCGTAGGTGCCGTCGGGCAGGTGCACCGTGCGGGGCAGTGCCTTCGACAACTGCGCCAGCGCGCCGCGTTCGCCCAGCACGTCGTGCCGGTCGAGCAGCAATCGCACCTCGGTGGTGCGCAGTTGCGGCCACCCCGCTTCGAATCCCGGGTGCAGCGGCAACCCGGCGACGTCGGTTTCCCGCACCCAGCGCAGTTCGGTGCTCTCGCCGTTCGCGACGGTGGGCAGTGGGCGCTCGGCGTCGGCAATCACCGTGGTGTAACTCCAGCCGCTCGCGGCCTTCATCGTGACGACCTCGGTGCGGACGCGGATGGCCGCGCTCTCGATGCCGGCTTCCTCGTGGGCCTCGCGTACCGCGGCGTGGGTGGTGGTCTCGTGGCTGTCCCGGGCACCGCCGGGCAACGCCCACGTACCGCCCTGGTGACTCCAGACCGCACGGTGCTGCAGCAGCACGGCCGGCGTCTCGTCGGGGAGCGGCGCACGCAGCAACAACCCGGCCGCACCGTGCTTGCCCCAATGACGACTGCCGTCCGGCCCGGTTGCCCAACCGTCACCGTCACCACGCATCGACTACCCCTGTCCGACCTGATGGGTCTCCCTGCAGTTCCCTCACACTAACGGTTTCTTCCGGAACTGCCCGTCGGCAGTCGTGAACCGACCGCTGCTTATATGCTCCCCACAAGGTGCGGCCATGACACGGGAGGGGTGCGAGGTGGTTCTGCGTGAGGCACCGTCGATCGAACCCCACGGCAGCCGCGCATTGTCTGCCGTCGCGGACGACGACGTCGACCCCGCGGTGGCACGCCGCAAGGAACTGCGCGCGTTCCTGGAGTCGACTCCCGCCAAACTCACCGCCCTCGGAGCCCTCCTGGTCCTGCTCACACTCGCGGCCGGGTTGGTGGCCGCCTCGACGGTGAACAGCAGGGAAGCCACTCTCGACAGCGTCCTCGCGGAGACGGAACCACTGTCGTTCTCGGCGCAGAACCTCTACAGCGCCCTGTCCGTGGCGGATGCCGCGGCCACGACGGCGTTCATCTCCGGCGGTCTCGAACCTCCCGAACTCCGCGACACCTACGCGCAGGCGATCGGCACGGCCTCCGCCGACCTGGTGTACGCGTCGGGCGGTCTCGCGGCGAGCGACGTGGACAGCCGCCGACTGCTCGCCTCCATCTCCAGCGACCTCAGCGTCTACGCCGGTCTCGTCGAGACCGCGCGGGCCAACAATCGCACCGGCCATCCCGTCGGCGCGGCCTACCTCAGCGAGGCGTCCACGCTGATGCAGACGAGCATGCTGCCGATGGCGCAGCAGTTGCACGCCCAGCAGGAGGCTGACGTCGCGGACACGCAACGGGACTACTCTCGTCCGCCCTGGCTGGCGCTGATCCTGATCCTCGTCGCACTCGTCGCGCTGCTCGTCGCGCAGATCGTCATCGCGAGACTCAGTCGGCGCACGTTCAATCTCGGGCTGATCGTGGCGTCGTCGTGCACCGCGATCCTCCTGGTGTGGATGCTGGTCGCCGGTCTGGTCTCCTCCGTCGACACCAAGCGGGCACTGACCGAGGGCGCCCGCCCGATGCACGAGTTGACCGCCGCCCGCATCCTGGCCCAGCAGGCGCGCACCGAGGAGACCCTCAAACTGGTCCGCCGCGACTCGAACGGTGACTACGACGCCGTCTTCGAGGACAAGTCCGGTCAGCTCGACACCCTGCTGTCGAGCTACCCCCACGACGGCGACCGCGCGGTCGGCCACGACGAGGTGGCGCGGGCGCAGGAGGCGTGGACGCTCTGGTCCTCGGCGCACGACCGCATGAACGAGATCCTCGCCGAGGGCGACTTCGCCTCGGCGGCAACAGTCGCCATCGGACCGGGACCGTCGGATTCCGCGGCGCAGTTCACCGCCGTCGACGACGCGCTCACCGACGGAATCGGCACCGCCCGCGACCGTCTGCGGTCGCATGTCGAATCCGCGGCCCGCGTGCTGACCGCGCTCGGTTCCGGTGCCCTCGTCCTGACGCTCATCGCGTTCGGCGGAATTATCATCGGGTTGTGGCCTCGGTTGCGGGAATACCAGTGAGGGGGCGCCGGATCGCGCTGGCGCTGGTGGCGGCCACGTTGCTGATCGGCGGGTGCGCCGAGTCGAGTCCGGAGCACGTCGGATCGCCGAGCGTGTCGTACACCGAGCCCCCGCTACCCGCGGCCGCGACGCCGGCGCCCGAGACCAGCGCTGCGCCGCCGACTCCGGAGAAGGACTGCGGCGATCCCACCGCGAGCCTGCGCCCGTTCCCCGATGCCGACGCCGCACCGCCGATGCCGACGGTCGACGCCATCCGCGCGCGGGGCCGTCTCGTCGTCGGCCTCGATACGGGCAGCAACCTGATGAGTTTCCGCGACCCGGCGACCGGCGCCATCCAGGGCTTCGACGTCGACATCGCCCGCGAGATCGCGCGGGACCTGTTCGGCGATCCCGACCGGCTCGAGTACCGCATCCTCACGTCGGCGAATCGTGAGAAGGCACTGCAGGAGTCGATGGTCGACATCGTGGCCAAGACGATGACCATCACCTGCGATCGGAAGGAACGGGTGGCGTTCTCCTCCGAGTACTTCGAGGCGCAGCAGCGGGTCCTCGTCGTGAAGGGCTCCCCGATCCGCAGCGCYGCCGACCTGGACGGCAAGCGGGTCTGCGTCGTCCGCGGCACGACGTCGCTGACACGGCTGCAGCAGGTGGCGCCCACCGCGGACATCCTGACGGTGCCCATGTGGTCGGATTGCCTGGTGGTCCTGCAACAACGGCAGGTCGATGCGGTGAGCACCGACGACACGATCCTCGCCGGCCTGGCGTCCCAGGACCCGTATCTCGAGATCGTCGGAGACAGCATGGGCGCCGAGCCGTACGGCGTCGGCATCACCAAGGCGAACGAGGACCTGGTGCGATTCGTCAACGGCACGCTCGAACGCATCCGCCGCGACGGTACCTGGACCAGGATGTACGACCAGTGGCTGTCGATGCTGGGGCCGTCCCCCGCCCCGCCGTCCGCCGTGTACCAGGACTGAGGGGACACATGCCGCAGCATTCGAAGAACCCGGAGTCCACCGACCCGGACATCGCCACCCAGGCCGCCGTCCGGGAGCCGGAAGAGGAGGCCACACAGGCCGCGGTCCGGGAAGAACCGGACGAGGGTCCGGCCACCCAGGCGACGCCGACGTCCCGGCCGTCCGATGCGTCCGGCACCGGCCGCTCGACGCGCTCACCGCGCACCCGGTCCGGGCGGCGCCTGCGACTCGGCGGCGGTCTCGTCGAGGTTCCCGTCGTGAAGACGCTCGACCCGGCGTCCGCCGTGATGACCGACCCGAAAGTCCCCGAGAGCAAGCGCTTCTGCTGGAAATGCAACAAACCGGTCGGCCGCACCAGTGCCACGTCGGAGGGCTCCGAGTACGGTCTGTGCCCCTCGTGCGGAGCCACCTACGACTTCCGGCCGCTTCTCGACCCGAACGAGCTGATCGGCGGCCAGTACGAGGTGCAGGGCTGCATCGCGCACGGCGGCCTCGGCTGGATCTACCTGGCCATCGATCGCAACGTCAGCGACCGGTGGGTGGTCCTCAAGGGCCTGTTGCACTTCGGCGACGCCGAGGCTCAGGCCGTGGCGGTCGCCGAACGCCAGTTCCTCGCCGAGGTGGCCCACCCGAGCATCGTGAAGATCTTCAACTTCGTGGAGCATCCCCGGTCGGACGGGACCCCGATGGGCTACATCGTCATGGAGTACGTGGGCGGTCACTCGCTGCGGGACGTGCTGTCGACGCACGAGAAGCCCGAGCGCATGCCGGTCGAGCAGGCCATCGCCTACGTGCTCGAAATCCTTCCCGCACTGGCGTATCTGCACTCCACCGGCCTGGTGTACAACGACCTCAAACCGGACAACGTGATGGTCACCGAGGACGCCCTCAAATTGATCGACCTCGGGGCCGTCGCGGGCATCGAGGACTACGGCTACCTGTACGGCACACCCGGGTTTCAGGCGCCGGAGATCGTCAAGACGGGCCCGACCGTGGCGTCCGACATCTACACGGTGGGGCGCACACTCGCCGTCCTGACGCTCGACATGCCGTCCGACAAGGGCCGGTACCTCGACGGGATCCCGTCCCCCGAGCAGGCGCCGCTCCTCGCGGAATACGAGTTCTTCCACCGACTCCTGTTGCGCGCCACCGACCCCGATCCGAGCCGGCGTTTCGCGTCCGCCGAGGAGATGGCGGGTCAGCTCACGGCAGTACTGCGGGAGGTGCTCGCGCAGCAGACCGGCGAGGAGCATCCCGGACTGTCGACCGTGTTCAGCAAGCAGAGAACGACGTTCGGCACGAACGAGGCCGTCGAGCAGACCGACGTGTACGTCGACGGCGTCGAACGGGACGAGAATCTCGATCCGCAGTCCGTGGCGCAGGCGTTGGCGGTGCCCCTGATCGACCCGACCGATCCCAATGCCCCACTCCTGGCCGCCGCGGTGCACAGCGAACCGCAGCAGACACTGGAGTCCATTCGGCACGCGCGCGAGAACGGTATCGAACGAGTCGTCGGCGACTTGGACGTGTCGTTCTCCCGGGAACTCACGCTCGCCGAGATCAAGGCGCACCTCGATCTCGGTGACGCCGCCACCGCCACCGAACTTCTCCGCGACGTGGAGGGAGACATGGGCGGGAACTGGCGCGTCGACTGGTACGCCGGACTCGCGACGCTCATCGCCGGCGAATACGAGACAGCGTTCTCCCGTTTCGAATCCGTGCTGAAGGCGATGCCCGGGGAGACGGCTCCCAAGCTTGCGCTGGCCGCCACCGCCGAACTGATTCTGCAGCACTGGGAGAGTTCCGATCCCCATCAGTGGCGGACGTTCGCCGAGAAGTACTACCGGACGGTGTGGCGGACCGACCACAGCATGGTGAGTGCGGCATTCGGGCTGGCGCGGCAACTCACCCAACGCGGAGACCTGCCCGGTGCCATCGCCGCCCTCGATCAGGTTCCCGCGACCTCCCGGCACTTCACCATGGCCCGGATGACGAGTGTGCTGATGCTGTTGTCCGGCAAGCCGATCGAGGAGATCGACGAAGCAGCCCTCCGGGAGGCCGCACTCCGTGTCGCCGCGCTCGCACCCGAGGAGAGCCGGGCACTGCAGATGCGCACGCTCGTACTGGGCACCGCACTGGACTGGATGCGCGCCGGTCACACGTCGGCGACGGAACGCGACCAGATCCTCGGTGTGCCGTTCACCGAACGGGGCCTCCGCAAGGGCGCCGAGGCCGGCCTGCGGGCGCTGGCCCGCAACGCCCCCGAGCGCACTCACCGGTACACGCTGGTGGATCTGGCCAACGCCATCCGGCCCAAGAGCCTGCTGTAACGCTCAGGCCCCGATCAGGTCCGCCGCGGCACGGGCGATCGCGAACTCCTCGTTGGTGGGCACGACCAGCACCTGCACGTCGGACTCGTCCGCCGAGATACGGCGTGCGTCCCGGGAATCCGTGCGATTGCGGTCGTCGTCGACGACGATGCCGAGCCGCCCCAGCCCGGCCAGACTGTCGCGGCGGACGTCGACATTGTTCTCACCGACTCCCCCGGTGAACGTGATGACGTCGACGCCGCCCAGTTCCACCAGGTAGGCGCCGATGTACTTGCGGAGTCGGTGCACGTACACGTCGTACGCCAACGCCGCGGCCTCGTCACCCTCACCGACGAGCGTCAGGAGCGCCCGGAAGTCGTTGACCCCCGACAGGCCCTTGAGTCCGGAGTGCCGGTTCAGGAGGTCGTCGATCTGATCGACACCCATCCCGCTGCGGTGCAGGTGCAGGATGACACCGGGATCGACGTCCCCGGACCGGGTGCCCATGACGAGCCCCTCGAGCGGGGTCAGCCCCATGCTCGTGTCGACGGCCCGCCCCCCGCGGATCGCGGACGCCGAGGCGCCGTTCCCCAGGTGCAACACGATCTGGTTCAGCTCGGACAGGTCCCTGCCGAGGAACTCGGCCGCGCGCGCCGACACGTACTGGTGCGACGTGCCGTGGAAGCCGTACCGCCGGATGGAGTGCTCCTTCGCGACCTGCAGGTCGATCGCATACGTCGACGCCTCCGCGGGCAGGGTGTGGAAGAACGCGGTGTCGAACACCGCGACGTGCGGGATGTCCGGCAGCTCCTCCCGCGCCACCTCGATCCCGATCACATTCGCCGGATTGTGCAGCGGTGCAAGGTTCGAGAGATCCGAAATGGACTGCACCACCGCGTCGTCGATGATCGTAGGTTCGAAGAACACGTCGCCGCCGTGGACGATGCGATGACCGACCGCGACGATCCCGGCCTCCCTCAGCGGTCGGCCCACCTCCGCGACGATGTCCGACACCATCTTCAGCCCGGCCCGGTGGTCGGCGATGTGAACGTGGCGCTCCGCCAATCCGGTGCGGTGGTGGTAGACGATGCGCCCCTCGGGTTCCCCGATCCTCTCGATGAGCCCGGACGCCGAGGCCTTACCGGTGTCCGGGTGGATCAGCTGGAACTTGATCGACGACGAACCGGAATTGACTACCAGTACGGACCCCTCGGTCACTGCTCTGCTCCCTGCGCCTGGATGGCGGTGATGGCCACGGTGTTCACGATGTCCTCGACCAGCGCCCCTCGCGAAAGGTCGTTGACGGGTTTGTCGAGGCCCTGCAACACCGGTCCGACGGCGATCGCGCCGGCGCTGCGCTGCACGGCCTTGTACGTGTTGTTCCCGGTGTTGAGGTCGGGGAAGATGAAGACCGTCGCCTTCCCGGCCACCGCCGAATCGGGCATCTTCTTGTCGGCCACGCTCTGCTCGATGGCGGCGTCGTACTGAATGGGGCCCTCCACCAGGAGGTCCGGGCGACGCTCGCGGACGAGTTTCGTCGCGGAGCGCACCTTGTCGACGTCCGCGCCGCTGCCGGAGTCGCCGGTCGAGTACGACAGCATCGCGATGCGCGGATCGATGCCGAACTGAGCCGCCGTCTGCGCCGAGGAGATCGCGATGTCGGCCAACTGTTCGGCGGTGGGGTCGGGTACCACCGCGCAGTCCCCGTACGCGAGCACCCGATCGGACAGGCACATCAGGAAGACACTCGACACCGTGGACACCCCCGGTTGCGTCTTGATGATCTCGAACGACGGCCGGATGGTGTGCGCCGTGGTGTGCGCGGCACCGGAAACCATGCCGTCCGCGATTCCCAAGTGCACCATCATGGTTCCGAAGTACGAGATGTCGCCCATCACCTCGCGGGCCCGCTCCACGGTCATGCCCTTGTGGGCGCGGAGCCGCGCGTACTCCTCGGCGAACGGCCCGGCGTGGTCGGACGTCCGGGGGTCGAGAACCTGTGCGTCACCGAGGTCGACGCCGAGTTCCGCCGCGCGGCGCCGCACCTGCACCTCGTCGCCGAGAATCGTCAGCGCCGCCACCTGCCGCTGCAACAGTCTCCCCGCCGCGCGGAGGATGCGGTCGTCGTCGCCTTCCGGGAGCACGATGTGCTTGCGGTCGCGGCGGGCACGGTCGATCAGCTGGTATTCGAACATCTGCGGAGTCACCACCGAGGGGATCGGTAACTTCAACCGCTCCAGCAGTGTGGGTGCGTCCACCCGCAGTTCCATGACGCTCAGCGCGGTGTCGATCTTGCGCTGCGAACCGACCGCCACCCGGCCACGGGTCTGCGCGGCCGCACTGGCCGTGTCGAACGTGCCCAGTCCGGTGGTGAGGATCGGCAACCGCGGCTTCAGGCCGGCCATCAGCTTCGCGATCGCCGGGTGCGGCATCAGGCCGCCGTTCATGATGATGCCCGCCAGCGACGGGAAACCTTCGGCCTCATGCGCATTCACCATCGCCAGTAGCACGTCGGAACGGTCGGCCGGGGCGATCACCACCGTGCCCTCGGTCAACCGTTCGAGAATGTGCTCCGCCGTCATTCCGCCCACCATCACCCGCAGCGCCTCGCGGTGGAGAAGCTCGGGGTCGCCGCTGAACAGGCTGCCGTCGATCGACTCGAGGAGTTCGGCCATGGTCGGTGCGACCAGCAGCGGGATCTCGGGCAGGCTCCACGCGGGCACACCGGTGGACGCCAACGCGGCGGTGACCGCATCGAGCTGATCCGGGTCGCAGCGGTTCGCGACCACGGCGAGCGGATGGGCGTGGTGAGAAGTCAGTTCACCGATCGCGAGATGGGCGAGTTGCGCGACCTCCTCGGGGGTGCGCCGCGCTCCCTTCACGGCGAGCAGCACGGGTGCGCCCAGGTTGGCGGCGATCCTCGCGTTGTAGCCGAGTTCGCTCGGGCTCGCCACGTCGGTGTAATCACTGCCGATCACCACGACGGCGTCGCACTGCGCCGCCACCTGGTGATACCGGGAGACGATCTCGCTGAGCGCCCCGTCGGGATCGGCGTGGACCTGCTCGTACGTGACCCCCAGGGACTCCTCGTAGCCGACGTCGGCCGTCGTGTGTTCGAGGAGCAGCTCGAGGATGTAGTCGGGTTCCCGTGTCGATCGGGCGATGGGACGGAAGACGCCCACCCTCGCCGCGGACGCACACAGCATCTGCAGGACACCCAGCRCGATGGTGGACTTGCCGGTGTCCCCCTCCGGTGAGGCGATGTAGACGCTCGACGGCTGGGGACGTGCGGGCGGATTCACGGGTGAGGGTGTCGCTGGCGCAGCCATGGCCATAGCGTATCCGGCCGCCGCCGCCCGGCGATTGACACCGCACCCGCCCGGCGGTCAGATGACCTATGGCCGAATCACCCTTCCCCGACGTCCGGTGGGGCAGCGGGAACAGCTTCCTYCGCGAACCCGCCGCGAAATTTGCCGCCACCCGACCCGGATCGTGGGTGATCCGGAATCTCGCCGGGGTCGACCGCCGGCTCCTCCAGAAGAGCAGAGGACGCTTCACGATCCTCGGTCCGATCGCCGCACCGGTGGTCCTGCTGACGACGACGGGTCGTAAGTCGGGCGCACCGCGGACGAGCCCGCTCCTGTACTACTGCGAGGGACAGCAGATCTTCGTCGTGGGCAGCAACTTCGGGCAGGATCACCACCCGGCGTGGTCGGGGAACCTCCTCGCCCAGCCGAACGCGAAGGTCACGATCGGAGGGAAGGACATCCCCGTCACCGCGACCCTCCTCGCCGAACCGGAGCGGACACGGATCTATCGCGAATTCGACGAGATGGTGCGCGTCTACGGCGTCTACGAGCACCGAACGAACCGCACGATGCGGGTGTTCGCTCTCACCGCCTCGTGAGCAGACCATCGCGCGGCAGACGGAAGCGGCGGCGCCGCCGATCGGTAGTGGTGTCCGGTCGGGGTGCCGAAGTCGAGGAGGTGGGTGACACCGGGGTTGTCTACGGGGCGGGCGGACCATCCGTCGCCTTCCTTCGCGTAGTTGCATGCCTCGCAGAGGCCGGACCCGTTGTCCGCCGTCGTGGCACCGGATTCTCGGCGTGAGCGGATGTGGTCGTGATGCCGGATCGGCGCATCGCACCACGGAGTCCTGCACGTCCGATCCCGCAGGTCGATCAGCTGTCGCAGGCTCTTGGGGAACGTGCGCGACTCCGATTCCATCGCCGTCAACGCACCCGACTGCGGGCACGAATACACGCGCCGCAACGACGTCTCGGTGCCACTGTCGACGGCCTCGGCCACCAGCTGCCGGGCAATTCCCGCGAGTCCGGCCGCCACTGTTGCCGGTGGCGATCAGATTGTCGGCATCCCGACCCAGCGTGGCCCGCACACACACCGCCTGCTCCACCGGCATCAACACACTCAGGTAGGCCATCGAATCTGGGGCCGTCCGCGTCGTGACCCGACGCTCCGACACCGCCTTGCGGTGCCGGGCCACGACCGCTGCGGCATCGAGTTCGACCGCCAACGCTTTCGCGCGTGCGATCAGACCGCGGTCGCCGACCCCGTCGAGAGTGGCCGGGTCCGAACACAACCGGCGGTCCACGATCGCCCGATCCGCAGCTGATAGGCAGGCCGTTTCGCGCACCAACAACGTCGCTCGCCATTCGTTCAACCTGCCCGACCGCAACATCGCCAGGGTGTGCGGCATCTCGTGCACCAAAGCCTGCGCGAACCCCATATGCCGACCACCACGGTTCGGGGATTCCCTGCGCGCCAACGCAATCTGCGAGGCAATGCCGCGGTCCCACTCCACCCGCGGCAACCCCCGAGCCCTGCGATCCGCACGGATACACGTGGCGACGCCATCGGTGATCACCGCCTGCACCGCACACCCGACCGACTTCAACACCTCGAGCGCATCGAGCCACTCGATCCCCAACCCCGCATCCCCGTCAGCAGACACCACCCGCAACCGCGCCGCGAACGCACGCAGCTCATCCAGATCCGGCGCCATCGATTCCCCCACAACCAACCCTCCCCCAAGGTCGTTCGAATGCATGTTCGACTCTAGCAACAGTTCGTGAACAATGGCAATAGCCGCACGCCGTAAAAGTGCGTGCAGCACAGGACCGTACGGCGCTATACAAGAGATCGCGCACGCCTGCGCCGAGGAATGGAGAAGTAGTTGCCCACGAATGCCGCACCGGATCCGATGACCCTGCACCCTGTTTCGGGTCAGCCTCGGGTGGTCCTGCTCAAACCTCTGATCGAGAACCCGCTGATCATGGTCGGGGAGTACAGCTACTACGACGACCCCGAGTTCGCGGACGAGTTCGAAACGCGCAATGTCCTGCACCATTACGGGCCGGACCGGCTGATCATCGGCAAGTTCTGCGCATTCGCGACCGGGACGACGTTCATCATGAACGGCGCGAATCATCGAATGAGCGGAGTCTCGACCTTCCCGTTTCCGATCATGGGAGGGGCGTGGGCCGAGCATTCCGATCTACTCGCCGACCTACCGTCGCGCGGCGACACCGTCGTCGGCAACGACGTGTGGATCGGAGGCAACGCGACGATCATGCCCGGCGTCCGCATCGGGCACGGTGCGATCGTGTCGACCGGTTCGGTAGTGACGCGGGACGTGCCGGACTATGCGGTCGTGGGCGGGAATCCGGCCGTCCACATCAAGGACCGCTATTCGAAAACCGAGATCGCCGCGCTGGTGCGGATCGCGTGGTGGGACTGGCCGATTTCCATCGTTACCGAACATGTGCGGACCATCGCCGCAGGCACCGTCGAGCAACTTCAGGATGTCGCCGACGGACTCGGCTGAATCAGCCGCGCGCCGCCTGCGGTGCTTCGAGGTCGAGTTCGCCGTCGTCGGCGAATACGAGGCGTCCGTCGTCGAGAGCGACGGCCCAGCGGTGCACGGGCGCCCAATCACGTCCGAGCAGTCCCTCCGACTGGGACAGGTCCGCGAAATCCTCGATCACGACACCGGGCGCGGGAGCATCGGAGTCGCGGCGGACCCGGACGCGAGCGCCGACGACGACGTCGGGGCTGTGGGGCTGGGCGGCACTCTTCTGATCAGACATGGGTTCATTCCGCTTTCTGCAGGGTGATGCCGGGGCAAGGGATCATCCGGGCCCGCTGCCGAGAACTCACTACAGACGATCGGCAAATTTTGAGCAAGCCTTGCGTCGGAGTTGTGGGGATCATCACCGAGACCTTGACGTACGCAGAACGACCCGACTTTTGTCCACTGTTTGTACACCAGAGGCATTGACGTCAAGAGACTTCTTCGACATGATTAGGTGTAACTGCCGGTCACACTGACATGGAGGAATTTCATGGCACGCTCGACGCTCGATATCCGCAATCCGAAGATCACGGATCGCCAGGACACCGGCGCCCGGCTCCTCCAGTCCTCCGCCCGCATGTCGTACGACCCGACGGTCGAGGTGGACTGGGACGCGCCCGTCCCCGACGACCTGTACGGCCTCACCCCCGAGTGGTCCTCGCTGTACGGCACGCCGATGTGGGACGAGATGACGTTCGAGCAGCAGATCACGCTGACGAAGCATGAGGTGTCCTCGATCATGGGCACCGGAATCTGGTTCGAGATGATCCTCCAGCAGATGGTCATCCGGGACATGTACGCCAAGGACGCGTCGCAGGCCCACTTCCAGTTCGCGCTGACCGAGGTAGCCGACGAGTGCAGGCACTCGGTGATGTTCGCTCGCACCGCCGAGAAGTTCGGTTGCCCCTCCTACGTTCCACGCAAGTCGGTGGTCACGCTGGGTCGCGGGTTCAAGGCACTCGCCTCGGGGGAGGTCGCGTACGCCGGCATTCTCGTCGCCGAGGAGATCCTCGACGTCATGCAGCGCGACTGGATGAAGGACACACGCGTCCAGCCGATCGTCCGCGTCACCAGCAAGATTCACGTGGTCGAAGAAGCCCGGCACATGCGCTTCGCCCGGGAGGAGACCCTGCGACGGGCCCAGGGCATGAGCAAGGCGCACCGTGCTGCGAGCCGCGCCTGCATCGCGATCGCGTCCAATCTGATCGTCTCCAGCATGATCAATCCCGCCGTCTACGCGGCAGCCGGACTTGACACCGAACGCGCGCTCCGCGAGGCGAAGAACAACCGATTCCGGGCCGAGAAGATCCGCGAGAGTTCGCAGCCGCTCATGCGGTTCCTGGACGACGCCGATCTGCTGGGCGGTCCTTCCCGGCACCTCTACAAGCGCGTGAACATGCTCTGAGGCGCTCCGCACCCGTGCGCCTTTCTGGTAGCACCCACTACCAAAAAGGCGCACGGGCGGCGAAGCCGCCTACCCCCGCAACCGCGGCGCCAGATCCCGCTCGAAGAGTTCCAGGAACCGCTTCTGATCGTGGCCCGGAGCGTGGAAGACCAGGTGGTTCAACCCGGCATCGAGATACGGGCGGATCTGCGCCACCGCCTCATCCGGATCCGACGCCACGATCCACCGCTTCGCCACCTGCTCGATCGGCAACGCATCCGCCGCCTTCTCCATCTCGATCGGATCGTCGATCGAATGCTTCTGCTCCGGCGTCAACGACAACGGCGCCCAGAACCGCGTGTTCTCCAGCGCCAACTCCGGATCCGTGTCGTACGAAATCTTGATCTCGATCATCTTGTCGATCTCCGCCACATCACGGTCCGCCTTCTCGGCCCCCTCCGCGACCGCTGGCATCAACTTCTCCGTGTACAACTCCATGCCCTTACCGGACGTGCAGATGAACCCGTCGCCGCTCCGACCGGCATACCGGGCCACCACCGGACCACCGGCGGCGATGTACACCGGAATCCCACCCTCGGGCACGTCGTAGATCGACGCGCCCCTCGTGGTGTAGTACTCACCCTCGAAGTCGACCCGGTCGCCGAGCCACAGCTCACGCATCAACCGGACCGCCTCCCGCAGCCGCGCGAACCGCTCCTTGAACTCCGGCCACTCCCCCGCAAAGCCTGTCGCGATCTCGTTGAGCGCCTCACCGGTACCCAGGCCGAGCATGATCCGCCCCGGGTACAGACACCCCATCGTCGCGAACGCCTGCGCCACCACCGCCGGGTTGTACCGGAACGTCGGCGTCATCACCGACGTCCCCAGCTGCAGCCGCTCCGTGCGCTCCCCGACCGCCGTCATCCACGCCAACGAGAACGGCGCATGACCACCCTCGTGCCGCCACGGCTGGAAATGATCCGACACCGTCGCCGAATCCATACCGTGTGCCTCCGCCAGAACACCCAGCTCCACCAACTCCCGCGGACCGAACTGCTCCGCGGACGCCTTGTAACCGAGCTTGAGTTCGTGGGCCACCGTGTACTCCTTCGTCTTCACGTCCGGTTCGCGAGATGCAAACCTCTTCTGCAGGTTAGAGCGCGGCCACCAGGCTGGCGAGCGCCGCTCCCAGTGCCACCACCGTCAGTGTCACCGCGAACAGCCACAACTCGTGGGGCGGCGGCATCGGTGCGCCGTCGCGCAAGGCCTTCTCGACCTGCGACCACCGCCGCATGCCGACGAGGGCGGCTGCCGCGGCGAGACCGATCAGGATCAGGCCGAGGGTCGTCCGCACCCACCCGGTGCTGAATTCGGGGACCAGGTGGATCATCGCGATGCCACCGGCCAGAAGTGCAAGAGAACTCCGCATCCAGGCGAGGAATGTCCGCTCGCTTGCGAGGGTGAAACGTTCGTCGGGCCGGTCGTTGTCGGTCACCGAATCATCTTTACACCGGTTCGATGGAACCGCACCAAGCAGGTACCCCGCAGTCCTAGATTGGAAGGGCAGGCCACAGCCAGGGAGCGTCCATGCGACCGTTCGAAGCTCTGCGATCCGCGTTCTCTCTGCGTGTGCTGGCGGTGATGTTGCTGGTTGTTTCCGGGTGGGCGGCGCTCGGCCCGGTGTCGGTTTCGGCGGAGCCCCGCATCACCAGGGTGGACGTGTATTCGGAGTCGATGGGCCGGTGGGTGGCCAACGACGTCATCTCTCCCGCATCGGGCGCTCCGGCGCCCACCTTCTACCTGCTCACCGGTATCGGTGGCGGGTCGGACGGGATCTCCTGGTTCAACAACACCGGTGTGCGGGACTTCTTCGCCGACAAGCACGTCAACGTGGTAATGCCGATCGGCGGCCAGTACAGCATGTACACCGACTGGGATGCCGACGACCCGGTCCTCGGCCGGAACAAGTGGCAGACGTACCTGACGAGTGAACTCCCCGCAGCCATCGACAGCCGATTCGAGACCACCGGGGCGAACGCCATCGGCGGGGTGTCGATGGCGGGCGGCGCGGTACTCGACCTCGCCGTTCAGGCTCCGGGTTTCTATCGGGCCGTCGGCTCGTACAGCGGGTGTGCCGCGACGAGCGGACTGCTGGGTCAGGCGATGGTGCGGTCGATGGTGGAACTGCGGGGCGGCGGCAATGCGGCCAACATGTGGGGCTCCGCCATGGATCCGCGGTGGCGGGTACACGACCCGATGCTGAATGCCGAACGACTGCGCGGCACAGAATTGTTCGTCTCGAGCGGCAACGGGCTTCCCGGCAGCATCGACAACCACGACCCCGTGCTGGTGGTGCCCCAGACGATCGGCGGCAGCGTCGTCGAGATGGTGACCAACGTGTGTGCGGCCGCGTTCCAGTCGCGGCTGCACTCGCTGGGGATTCCCGCCACGTTCGCCTACGTCTCGCAGGGCACGCATTCGTGGGGGCTGTTCGAGACCGAGTTACGGGAGTCCTGGCCCGTCATCGGCAGTGCGATCGGGGCGTGACCCCAGGGAGTGTTCCAGGATCGGCCCGATGACCGCGAGGGCTTCCGGCGTGGTCATCCGCAGGTGGTCGCATTCCACCTTGTGCTCGACGATCACGCCGGTGATCGCGGGCTGCCAGACGCTCGGCGACGGCCGTTCGCCTTCCTCCCCGTCGGCGGACTGCGCGGCGCTGAAGAACACCAGGTCGCCGTCGAACACCCGCGGCCGGTATCCGGTGGAGATCTGCTTCGAGTTCTCCAGGCCGGTGCTGATGCGACCGAGGAGGGTCGACGCGAACGCGGGGTCGCGGCCGAAGGATCGTCCGAGCATCTCGACCAGCTGCTCGCGGTACGACGTGCCGCCCTCGCCCTCGCCCTCGAACTCGACACCCAGCCCGTGCAGCCACTCCTCGGCGTTCACCTCCAGGTCACCGAAGTTTTCGCCCTCCGCGACGTAGCTGTCCATCATCGCGAGCGTGCCGACCTCGGCGCCGGACTCGCGGAGTTCGACGGCGACGGCCTGGGCGATGACACCGCCGAGGGACCAGCCCAGCAGGTGGTAGGGGCCCTGGGGCTGCACTGCGCGCATCTCGACGACGTACCGGTGGGCGAGCTGCTCCATCGACTCGAACGTCGTTCCGCCGCTGAGGATCGGCAGCTGCAGCCCGTACACCGGACGGTCGGGTGAGACGTACTTCATCAGTCCGGCGTATCCCAGCGCGAGTCCGCCCGCCGGGTGCACGCAGAACAGCGCGGGTTGTGCACCGGACGCCCGGAACGGAACGACGACGTTCAGCACGTCGTCGGCGGGCATGCTTCCGAGCGCCGACGGGTCGACGATGCGGTGGGCCAGGCCCTCCGGCGTGGGGTTGCGGAAAATCCACTGCAGGACGACGTCGGTGCCGAGCCGGTCGCGGAGCGCGGACGCCACCCGGGTCGCGACGAGCGAGTTCCCTCCCAGTTCGAAGAAGTCGTCGTCGGCCCCGACGCGGTCGATGCCGAGGACGTCGGCGAAGACCTCCGCCACCGCCTCCTCGACCGGGGTGGCGGGTGCCCGGAACTCTCTGGGCGCGAGCACCGGTGCGGGTAGCGCTCGCCGGTCCAGCTTGCCGGTGCGGCCGACGGGCAGCCGGTCGAGCACCACCAGCTGGGTGGGCACCATGTACGGGGCGAGATGGGATCCGGCGTATCGGAGCACCTCGGCGGTGTCGATGCTCGCACCGGCTTCGGCGGTCACGTATCCCACCAGCCGGTCGCCGGTGCCGCTGTGCACGGTGACCGCCGCGCGGCCGACGCCGTCGCAGCGGGCCAGCACCGATTCGATCTCGCCGAGTTCCACCCGCTGGCCCCGGATCTTCACCTGGAAGTCGTTGCGTCCCACATACTCCAGCCTGCCGACCTCGCTCCACCGCACGAGGTCGCCGGTCCGGTACATGCGGGAGCCGGGTTCGCCGAACGGGTTCGCGACGAAGGACGCGGCCGTCAGCGCCGACCGCCGGTGGTAGCCGCGCGCGAGCCCCGGCCCCGCGACGCACAGTTCCCCGATCACGCCCACCGGAACGGGCTGCATCCACGTGTTCACCACGATCACCTCGACGCCCCGCCCGGGGCCTCCGACGTTCACCGGTTCGTCGGGGGACAGCACCTCGCTGATCGTCGTCTGGACCGTGGCCTCGGCCGGGCCGTACCCGTTGAAGACGAAGCGCCCCGGGGTCCAGCGGTCCGCCAACTCGGGGGGGAACCGTTCGCCCCCCATCGCGAGTATCCGCAGGGAGGGGAGGTCCTCGGGGCGGAGGGTGTCCAGGATCGTGGGTGTGAAGAAGGCGTGCGTGACGTGCTCGGCCTCGAGCAGTTCGGCCAGTTCCCTTCCCCCGAAGATTCTCGGCGGCACGATCACCAGAGTCGCGCCGACGGCGAACGCCATCAGCAGTTCGAACACGGACGCGTCGAAATTCGGCGACGCCAGGTGCGACACCCGGGCACCGTGCATCGACGCGAACCGTTCCCGTTCCTCCACAGCGAGATTCGCGAGACCGCCGTGCGTGATCACGACGCCCTTCGGTGTTCCCGTCGATCCCGATGTGTAGAGCAGGAACGCGGCGTGCTCGACTCTCAGCGGACGCAGACGGTCGGCGTCGGTCACCGGGTCGCTCGAGTACCCGTTCGCCACGTCGGGATCGTCGAGCAGCAGCCACGGCATCACGCCGGGCAACCGGTCACGGTGCGCCGTCACCGTCAGCCCGAGCACCGCACCCGAATCCTCGAGCATGCCGCCGGTGCGCGCCGGCGGCAGGGTGGGATCGACCGGCACGTAGGCCGCCCCCGATTTCGCGACCGCCCACACCGACAGCACCCATTCGATCGATCGCGGCACGCCGATCGCGACGAAGGAATCCGGGCCGGCACCGCGACGGATCAGCGCCCTGGCCAGCCGGTTCGACCGCTCGTCGAGTTCCCGGTACGACACGGTGACGCCGTCGCACGACACCGCGGTGGCCCCCGGGGCGAGCGCGGCGCCCGCGGTGAGGACGTCCGGGAGGGTACGTTCCGCGACCGCGGGGAAGCCTCGCATGGGCACGAGTTCGTCCCGTTCGAGGGCGTCGAGGATCTCGAGGTCGCCGACCCTGATCGACGAATCGGACACGGCCGCATCGAGCATCCGGACGAACCGGTCGGCCAGGCCGGCGACGGTTTCGGCGTCGAAAAGGTCGGTGGCGTAGGTGAAACCGGCGGTGATGCCTGCCGGCGTTCCGTCGTCCGTGTACTCCTCGGACAACGTCAGTTGCAGGTCGAACCTGGCGATCGTGGCACCGAGGTCGATGCCCTCGACCTCGACGCCGGGCAGCGAAAGGTCGGGGCGCTCGACGTTCTGGAACTCGAGCAGCACCTGGAACAGCGGTGAATGTGCCGTCGAGCGGGGCGGATCGAGCGCTTCGACGACCTTCTCGAACGGCACCTCGGCGTGGGCGTACGCACCGAGATCGACGTCGCGCACCTGTTCGAGCAGTTCGGAGAACCGGCTCGCGTCGGAGACGACGGTCCGCAGCACCACGGTGTTGACGAACATCCCGACGACGTCGTCGAGTTCGGCCTCGCCGCGCCCGGCCACCGGGGTGCCGACGGCGATGTCCTCGGTACCGGACATCCTCGCGAGGAAGGCGGCCAGGGCGGCGTGCGCGACCATGAACACGGTCGACTGGTGCGCCGACGCCGTCGCCAGCAGCCGGCGGTGCAGGCCGGCCTCGATCTCGAATCCGACCCTGCTCCCGTCGGGTGTGCGTTGCATCGACCGTGGGCGGTCGGAGGGCAGGTCCAGGGCGGCGGGGAGACCGGCGAGCGTGGTGCGCCAGTAGTCCAGTTGCTGCGCCACCATCGACTGCGGATCGTCTTCCGATCCGAGGAGTTGACGCTGCCAGAGCGTGAAATCGGCATACTGGACTGTCGGCGGGTGCCACTCCGGGGCGTGCCCGGCCGCCCGCGCGGTGTAGGCCACCATCATGTCGCGTGCGAGCGGGACCATCGACACGCCGTCCGCGACGATGTGGTGGACCACGACCAACAGCACCCGGTCGGTGTGGGAGGTCTCGAATACGGCTGCCCGCAAGGGGATCTGCCCGGTGACGTCGAACCCTTCCGAGACAGCCGCCGCCAGCCGTTCCCGCAACTCCTCGTCGCTCGACACGGTCGTGACAGGCAGGTCCGGCATCGAATCCGCAGCGGAGAGGATCACCTGCACCGGTTCGTCGCCGGCCATCGGGAATCGGGTTCGGAGCGATTCGTGGCGCTCCACCACATCGGTCATCGCGGCCCGCAGTGCGTCGAGGTCGAGTGCGCCGGTGAGCCGGAACGCCATGGCGATGTTGTAGGCGGGCGAAGAGGTGTCGAACTGGTTGAGGAACCACATGCGGGTCTGGGCCAGGGACAGGGGAATACGCTCGGGGCGCGGCGCTGCCCGCAACTCCGGCCGGTGCGTCAGCACTCCGGCTTTCGCCGCGCGCTCCGCGAACCCGGCCACGGTGGGCGCCTCGAACAGGGCGTGCACGCCGACGTCGACGCCGAGAGCGGCATCGACCCGTGCGACGACCCGGGTGGCCGACAGCGAATCTCCGCCCAACCGGAAGAAGTCGTCGTCGGCACCGACGCGGTCGACACCGAGGACGTCGCCGTACACTTCGGCGACGACGGCCTCGAACGGGGTTGCCGGAGAACGGAATCGGCGCACCGGAGCGTCCGGTGCGGGGAGTGCGGCACGATCCAACTTCCCACTCGCCGTCACCGGCAACTCCCCCAACACCACCACCACCGACGGCACCACACCCCCCGGCAACACCGACCCCGCAAACTCCACCACCACACCCGGATCCACCCGCACCCCCACCTCCGGCACCACATACCCCACCAACCGACCACCCTCACCCACCACCACCACCGCAGCCGCCACCCCCGGACACCGCCCCAACACCGACTCCACCTCCCCCAACTCCACCCGCTGCCCCCGCACCTTCACCTGAAAATCAGCCCGCCCCACAAACACCAACGACCCCAACCCATCCCACCGCACCAAATCCCCCGTCCGATACAACCGCGAACCCACACCCCCGAACGGATCCGCCACAAACGACCCCGCCGTCAACCCCGCCCGCCCCAAATACCCCCGCGCCAACCCCGCACCCCCCACATACAACTCCCCCACCACACCCACCGGCACCGGCCGCAACCACCCATCCAGCACCACCACCTCCACCCCCACCGCCGGACCACCCACCGTCACCACACCCCCCGCCACCAACGCATCACTCACCGTCGCCTGAACCGTCACCTCCGTCGGCCCATACGCATCGAACAACTCCCGCCCCGGCGCCCACCGCGCCACCAACTCCGGCCCCAACACCTCCCCCGCCACCACCAACACCCGCACCGACCCCAACGCCCCCTCCTCCACCGTCGCCAACACCGACGGCGTCACAAAACAATGCGTCACCCCATTGACCGCCAACCACTCCCCCAACGCCGCACCCCCGAACACCCCCGGCGGCGCCACCACCAACCGCGCCCCCACCGAAAACGCCATCAACCACTCGTACACCGACGCATCAAAACTCGGCGACGCCACATGCGACACCCGACACCCCGACCCCAAACCAAACCGAACCCGCACCTCCTCAACCAAATTCGCCAACCCCCCATGCGTCACCACCACCCCCTTCGGACGCCCCGTCGACCCCGACGTATACATCACATACGCCGCACACCCACCCACCAACCGCCCCGTCCGCTCCCCATCCGACACCACACCCCCCGACACCCCCGCCACCACCGACACATCATCAACCCGCAACCACTCCACCACCGACGGCAACACCACCCCCGACACCGACAACCCCACCACCGCACCCGAATCCACCAACAACTCCCGCACCCGCACCTCCGGCAACCCCGGATCCACCGGCACGAACGCCGCCCCCGACTTCACCACCGCCCACACCGCCACCACCAACTCCACCGACCGCGGCACCGCCACCCCCACCACCAACTCCGGACCCACACCCCGCCCGATCAACACCCGCGCCCACCGATTCGACCACTCATCCAACTCCCCATACGACAACTCCACACCCCCACACGACACCGCCACCCCACCCCCACCCAACCCCACACCCCCCGCCAAAATCTCCGGCAACAACCGCACCCCCACACCCACCCCACCCCKCACCGGCACCAACACACCCCGCTCACCCGAACCCAACACATCCAGCCCGGCGAGCGGCGCATCCGGTGCCCCGATCGCGGCGGCGAGAATGTGGGCGACACGTTGCGCGTCGCCGGGACCGTGCACGTCGACGGTCCAGGACCCGTCGCGGTCGTCGACCTCCACGACCATCCCGTCGCCGCCGGAGTCCCATCGCTTCACGACGGCGACAGCACCCTCACCGATGCGCTCGACGCCGAGCGGTTCCCGCATGCCGCCCGCCACCGGCCAGGAGTCCGCCGCACCATCTTCGGAAACGAGGTACCGGTGCCGTCGGGATCTTCGCAGTTGCAGACCCACGTGCCGTGTCAGCGCGTCGAACGTGAGTTGCGGTGCGAGGGAAAGCCTCACGGGTGTGGTGGACCCGTGCGACCGATGCCCGACCAGCACATCTTCGACGGCGGTGCGGCTGTGCCAGTACACCGCCAGCGCGGCGAGCAGAACGGCGTCGGGACCACCACCGCTGCGGCGTGCGAGCCGCACGAGCGCGCCGTCGGCGGGAATGGTGAACGAGCCGAGGTTCTCCCCTTCGGCGATCGGTCCGGGCGGGGTCTCGTGTCGCGGCGCTCCGGCGAGCAGGTGCTCCCAGTAGCGGCGGTCGTCCGCCCACGCGGCGCTCTCGCGGTATCGCGCATCCGCGGTCAGCGGGACGGAGGGCGACACGAACGGCCGGGACTCGGGCGGCGAGGTGGGAGCGGCGTCCCCCGTCTCGTAGGCCTCGGCGGCGCGGCGGACGATCGCCGTCATGCCCGGTTCGTCGTTCACCAGCCGGTGGTAACGCTGGAACCACCCGTATCCGCCGTGCGGCAGCCGGAACAGGACGTGCACGTACAGCGGTCCGGTGCCGGGGTCCATGGGCCGGTTCAGCTCGTGGTCGATCCACGTCGTCACGAGTCGGCCGGGATCGTCGGACCCGGCGGCGTCGAGGACGTCCGGGCCGGTCACCGCGGCGCCGGTGACCTGGCCGGGTTCCGGGCCGTCGAGCACGAAAGTACTGTGCAGGCCGGTGCATTCGGCCAACGTCTTCTGCAGTGCCCGGCAGAGTCGGTCTTCGTCGAGCGGCCCGTCGAGTTCGAGATACTGACCGAAGGAGGCGTCGTGTGCCCCGGCACGGAGCACCGCGAGTTGGTCGTAGGTGAGGGGCAGCACCTCACCGGTACTCATGGAATCCTCGCCCGGTCTTACGCCCGAGATGACCGGCCTCGACCAGGGCGACGAGCGACTCGGGCGGGCGGTAGTGATCGTCGCCGGTCAATTCGCGCAGCGCGGTCATCGTGTCGTGGACGTTGTCCAGGCCGATCAGATCCGCGGTCCGCAGTGGTCCCATCGGATGGCCGAGGCAGCCTTCGAACAACGCATCGGTGGTCTCCGCGTCGGCGATACCGTCGCCGAGCGCGGCTGCCGCCTCGACGATACACAGCATGAGGACACGGTTGAGCAGGAATCCGGGTCCGTCGCCGACGACGATGCCGGTCTTGTCCAGTGTGGCGAGGAGCGTCAGCGCACGGTCCAGCGACTGCGGCGACGTCCGCGGCCCCCGCACCACCTCGACGGTGTCCTTGAGCGGGGCGGGGTTCATGAAGTGCAGTCCGACAACCTGTTCCGGTCTCGTGGTACTCGAGGCGAGTCGGTCGACGGGGATGCCGGAGGTACACGACGCGAGTAGCGCGTCGGGTGCGCACACACGGTCCAGTTCGGCGAAGACCTTCTCCTTGAGGTCGATTCGCTCGGGGACGCATTCGATGACGACGGCGGCGTCCCGCAGATCGGTCAGCTGCCCGGTCCAGTGCACCCGCGCGGTGACCTCGGCGGGTTTCGGACCACCGGCCCGGCCGAGGAGTATCGCGAGCCGCAGCGAGTCGCGCATCCGAGATCGCGCCTGTTCGACGGCCTGCGGGTCGGGGTCGACGACGATCACGTCGTGGCCGGCCTGCGCGAGACATTCGGCCACCCCGGCGCCCATGGTCCCCGCCCCCACCACACCGACGCTCATCGCACTGCCTTCACTCATCGCGCCGCCTCCGTCGAAAAGCCTGTGTCGTCCTGGTGCACGTACTCCATCGCCACCTCCTGGGTGGGCAGGTCGGGATGAGTCACGAGTCCGGCAAGCAGCCGCCGGAGGTCGGTGAGCATCGCGGTGGCCGTGGTCCGGTCGAAGAGGTCGGTGGCGTAGTCGAGTTCGAGGGTGAGGGCTGTGGGGCCGCGGGTCCACGACAGCCCGAGTTCGACGGGTGACAGGTCTGCCCGCTCGGGATTGTCGTCGCGCTCCCCGTCGTAGCGCACCGGGAAGTGCTGCGTCGCCGTGTCGGCCGCGCGACTGCCCGAAGACAGCTCCCGGCGTACGGTCTCCACCAGTTCCGGGTAGGTGGGGTCGCCGGACAGGTCCACGGCCACGATCCGCGGCGATGCCTCCGGTCCTGCGGCCGTGCCCACCGCCACCTCGTCCTGCGCCGTGTACCAGGCGAGGAGCGTGAGCCAGGCGGCGAGCAGTTCCGGGTCGCCCGGTTGACCGTCGAGCGTGGCCGTCACCCGTGCGGTCGAGTAGCTCGGCGGTTCCGCGCCGGTCGAGGGCTGCCGCGGCCGATCCGCCGGGACCAGGGGCGGCGCCACCAGTCGCGACATCGGCGCCGGCGCCGCGTCGTTCAGAAACACCGAAATGTTTTGTGTACGACGAGAATCCGCGACACCGCCGAGGATGCGAACGTACTCGGCGCACAACGCGGCGGCAGTCTGCTCGGTGAACAATTCCGTGCTGAACTCGAGCCCGGCCGCCATGCCGTCCTCGCCGCCCCGCTCCGTGGTGACGAGGGTGAGATCGAACTTGGCCGTGCCGGACGGCACCCCGCCGAACGCGATCGCCGCGGGATCCTCCTGGTCGAACAGCGTCTCGGTGAGTCCTTGCTGCGACTGCAGCGCCGGCAGTTCCTGATGGACGTGGCAGACGTCGAACAGGGGTGTCCGGCTCAGGTCCCGGTCGCCGGTGAGTGCGGTGACGACGCGGTCGAACGGGATCTCCTGGTGTTCGAGGGCACCGAGCACCACATCACGCACGCGTGCGCACAACTCCGCGACTGTCGGGTCCCCGGACAGGTCGGCGCGCAGCGCCACCGTGCTGTTGAAGTACCCGATCATGCCGGACAGTTCCGGCCGGTTGCGTCCGGTCGTGGGTGTCCCGACCACGAGGTCGCGCTGGCGGCTGCGGCTCGCCATGACGAGGTAGAACGTGGAGAGCAGTACCACGAACAGCGACACGGACTCCCTCCGCGCCACGGCCCGCAGCCTCCGTGTCAGGTCCTCGGAGACGGTGAACGTGTGGAACGCGCCGGTGAAGTTCTTCCGCTCCGGGCGCGGGAAGTCGGTGGGCAGCCGGAGCAGCGGAACGTCCTCCAGGACGGTTCTCCAGTATTCGAGTTCGGAGTCGAGCGCGGCGCTCGCGATCAGTTCCCGCTGCCACAGGGCGTAATCCCAGTACTCGATGGGGAGCGGGGCGAGATCGGCGCGGCGACCGGCTCGGCGTGCCGCGTACAGGGCGGGCAGTTCCTGCTCGAAGATCCGCGGCGAACCCCCGTCGTTGACGGAATGGTGGGTGGTGACCTGCAGGACGTGCTCGTCGGGGCCGATCCTGATGAGCAGTGCCCGCACCAGCGGGTCGGCGGCCAGGTCGAACGGCGCCACCGCGACCTCGTGTACGAGTGCCCGGGCCGCGGCCACCGGATCCGGTTCGCCCGACACGTCGGCGGTGCGGAAGAAGTCGCCGAGGGATTCGCGGATCCGCAGTTCCGGCTCCCCGTCCACCTCGACGTAGTTGGACAGCAGCACCCGATGCCGTGCGGCGAGATCGTCCCACATGCCCCGGACGGCGGATTCGTCGATCGGACCGTGCAATTCGCTGACCATCGGCAGGTTGTAGATGGTCGTCGCGGCGTCGAGTTGGTGATGGAACCACATGCGTACCTGACCGAACGACATCACGTGCCGCCCCCGCGGCACGATCGGGGGCAGCCCACCGGACGCGGACGTGCCGGCCGCGAGGAGTGCGGCGAAGTCTGCGACCTTCGGCCTTTCGTAGAGGTCGATGAGTTTGGGCCGGACCCCGTATCGGTCCGACACCCGGTCGACGAGTTGCATGCCGATGAGCGAGTTTCCACCGAGGTCGAAATAGTCGTCGTCGGCGCCGACGTCCCTTTCGCTGTGAAGCAACTCGCGCAGTGTCGTCTGCAACCAGTCGAGGCTGTCTTCCGGCGCGGCCGTCGCCGATTGCGGGCTCGGTTCCGCCGACGGATTGTCCGGGGCGTCGGCCCAGTCGGGTCGACCCGGGAGGTCGAACCAGCACCGCGAACCGCGCAGTGGGTGTCCGGGTAGTCGCACTCGCCAGGCGGAGTCGTCACCGCGGTCGACGGCTGCCCAGTCGAGGTCGATTCCGCGCTCGTACAGCCCGGCGAGGAGGTGTGTGACCGCGTCGGACGTGTCCGGCGCGCGGAGTATGTCGGCGTCCGGCGTGTCGCGGAGGGCATCGGCGAGCAGTGCCCCGAGGCGTCCCTCCGGGCTCGGCTCCACGAAGACGACGGGTCCGTCCGCGAGCATGCCCTTCGCGACGGCGACGAGCCGGTCCGTGTCGATCGAGGGGTCCGCGGCCGCGGCGGCGATGTCGGCGGCCTCCACCGCCGACAGTGTGTCCCGCACATACCGGGCCGCGTACCGGGACACGCCACCGCTGAGGACGGCGTCGACGGTGACCCCGGCGGCGCGGAGGTCCCGGTGGACGGCGATCTGGCCGGCGAGGAGGTCCGCCTCGTCGCCGGTGGCGGGAAGCTCCGACGGCAGGCTGCGGCCGCGCAGTGCGGGTGGCATCCGGTCGGGTGACAGCAGCAACGCCACGGCGGGGCGTTGCCGGGTGGGCGGTGCGGAGTCCTCGCCGCGGGCACCCAGTTCGGCGGCGCGCGCAGCGAGCGACTGCGAGAGTTCGGCAATGCTGCGTGCGTGCACCGCCACCCGGTGGTCGTGGTGCGGGCGACCGCGATTGAGGGTGAACACCACATCGTCGAGGTCGTGCCCGCGCACGGCCGTCGCCAGTTCGGCGCACAGCGTCGCGAGGGCGCCCACGCTCTTCGCCGACACCCCGACCAGCCGAGCCGTCGTGCCCGCGCGGGATCCGGCGGCGCGCTCCGGCGGCTGTTCCACCACGCAGTGTGCGTTGATGCCGCCGAGGCTGAACGAACTCACCCCGGCCCGCCGAGGTCCGGTCTCGTCGCTCCACGTCCGGGCCTCGGTGACCACCTCGATTCCGTTGCCCGCGAGGTCGACTCCGCCGGTGGGTCGGTCGAAGTGCAGCGACGGGTACAACTCGCCGAGCTCGACACTCAGGATCGCCTTCACGAGGCCGGACACCCCGGCGGCGTGGTCGAGGTGACCGATGTTGGTCTTCACCGAACCGATCGGCAGGACGCCGGAACGGTCCCGGAACGCGGTCGTGATCCCTTCGAGTTCGACCGCGTCGCCCAGTGGAGTTCCCGATCCGTGGGCCTCGAGGTACCCGGCATCGTCCGGGGTGAGACCCGCCTTCTGCCAGGCCCGGGAGATGACGGCCACCTGCGCCCGCGCGCTCGGGGAGCTGATGGTTGCGGACGAATGACCGCTGGACACCGTTGCGGTGCCACGGATCACGGCGTGGACCGGGACGCGATCCGCACGGGCGCGGGCCATCGTGGTGAGGAGAAGCGCCGCCCCACCCTCCCCGACCGCGGTGCCGTCCGCGTTCGCGTCGAACGCGCGGCAGCGCCCGCCGGGTGACATCAGTTCCGCGGATCCCTCGGCCATGTCCGCGCGGAGGCCGTTCACGCGCAGACTGACTCCACCCGCGAGGGCGAAATCGGCGTCACCCGACCGCAGCTCCCGGCAGGCGTGGTGCACCGCGATCAGCGACCCGTTGCACCCTGAATCGACGGCGTAGCAGGGTCCGGTGAGGCCGAGCTGGTACGCGATCCGGGCCGGCACGGCGAACGGAACGTTGCCCAGTGTGCTCAGCACGCCCGGTTCCGCCCACATCGCCGGATACGTCGAGGTGGCGGCGCTGAACACCACCGCCGTCGCGCTGTCGCGGAACTCGGCCACCGAATAACCGGCGTCCTCGACCGCCTGATACGCGAGGACCAGTGCGAGACGCTGCTGCGGGTCGATCAGCGACGCTTCCCGTTTCGACAGGGTGAAGAAGGTGTAGTCGAACGTGGAGATGTCCTCGACGAAACCCATCGCGTGGTAGTGGGAGGGAGGTCCCAGCCCGGTCGCCTTTGCCCGTGACCGCGACAGCGGGCGCACCGAGTCCCGGCCCGCCGCGAGATTGGCGCGGAACTCCGCCAGGTTCGCGGCCTCGGGGTAGCGCGCGGCGATGCCGACCACGGCGATGTCGTCGTCACCCGGTGTGGGATGTCGCACGCTCACGGTTGTCTCCTCCCTGCTGGTCAGAACTCGTAGGTGGCGGGCGCGGACGCCTCGCTCGTGTCGGTGGACTGCGCAATCGTCTCGGCCTGCGCCGCCACGGTGACGAGGTCGAACAGCTGGCCCACCCGCAGAGCCCCGGGCCACTGTTCGTCGAGACGACGCTGCAGTTCCACGACGCGATGCGAGTTGCCGCCGACGTCGAAGAACCCGTCTTCGGAACCGAAGTCGTCGTGGCCCAGCACGGCCGCCCAGTGTTCGGCGACCGACCGTTGCAGCGCGGTCCAGCGTTGCCGCGACTCGCCGCGCGCAGGCTCCGTCTCGGAGACGAGCGTGCGCAGCGCGTTCTCGTCCACCTCGCCGTCCGGCGTTCGCGGGACCGCGCCGAGTGCGACGAACCGCGTGGGGACCGATCGGGCGTCGAGCCGTCCGGCGCTGAACTCCCGCAGGTCTTCGGCCATCGGGAGCACGGCCGCCGCGGCCGCCGGGACCCAGAAGGCGGTGACACCGGTCGCGGTTGTGAGGACCACCGCTTCGCGGACCGCCGGGTGACTCTCCACGACGTCGGTGACCGACCGTGCCGGAGATCCGGTGGCGCCGACGCTCAGCAGTCGTCCGGACCGGTTCCACCGCGCGAGTGCGCCCGTCCGGACCATCCGGGAGCCCGGGGCGCCGAACGGATTCGCCACGAACGTCGTGGCCGCCACCCGCGCCGAGGCGTGGTGGTCCCGCGTATCGGCCACGTACACCGCACCGGTCACGCCTTCGGGGGTGAGCTGCAACCGGGGATCGAGCACGACGGTCTCGGCCGCCGCACTCCACTCGCGAATCCGGGTGAGTTCGTCCGGGGCCAGCACGTCGACGTCTCCGACGGCGACACTCGGATCCGCGACGACTGCGGCGAGGATCCTGGTGAACCGATCGGCCAGGGCCTGCACGGTCGCCGCATCGAAGAGGGCGGTGGCGTAGGTGAATCCCGCGGTCATCCCTTCCGGTGTTCCGCACTCGTCGTACTTCTCCCGCACCGTCAGCTGCAGGTCGAAGAGCGACACCTCCACGTCGGGTTCGAGGACTTCGGCCTCCAGGTGCGGGAGGGCGAGGTCGGGGTGTTCGGTGTTCCGGAACTCGAGCAACACCTGGAACAGGGGTGAATGCGACTGGGAGCGAGGCGGGTTCAGCGCTTCCACCACCCGCTCGAACGGCACGTCCGCGTGGGCGTAGGCCGCGAGGTCGGTCTCGCGGACCCGGGTGAGCAGTTCGTCGAAGGTCCCCGACACGTCGGTCCGCAGCACGAGGGTGTTGACGAACATTCCCACCACGTCGTCGAGGACGGCCTCGCCGCGGCCGGCGACCGGCGACCCGATCACCACGTCGCCGGTACCGCCCGACCGTGCGAGTAACACGGCGAGCGCCGCGTGCACGACCATGAACACGGTGCACCGCCGGGTCCGCGCCAACGCCACCGTGTCCCGGTGCAGGTCGGCGCCGATCCCGAACGTCACCCGGTCGCCGGCGGCAGAGCGCCGCGGCGGGCGGTCACGGTCCGTGGGCAGGTCGGTCACGGCCGGCGCATCGGCGAGAGCGGATCGCCAGTAGTCCAGTTGCCGCGAGAGCAGGGAGTCGGCGTCGTCCTCCGAACCGAGGAGTTCTCGCTGCCACACGGCGTAGTCGGGGTACTGCACCGGCAGCGGCTCCCATCCCGGCGCACAGCCCTCGGACCGCGCGGTGTAGGCCGTCATCACGTCGCGGGCGAGCGGAACCATCGAGAACCCGTCGGCCGCGATGTGGTGCACCACGACGACGAGGACGTGCTCCCGGTCGCCGAGTTCGAACAGCCTTGCCCGCATCGGGACTTCGGTGGCGACGTCGAAACCCGCGGACACGAGTGCCGAGATCTGTTCGCGTACCGGATCGTCGGACGTCGACACGGTGAGCTGCGCGACGTGGCCCGCACCGACGATCACCTGGGTGGGTCCCGATTCGCCGTACGGGTACCGGGTGCGCAGCGATTCGTGCCGGTCCACCACGTCGGCGAGGGCGGCGGTCAGTGCGTCGACGTCGAGGTCACCCGACAGCCGGACGATCATCGCGACGTTGTACGCGGGCGAGGACGGGTCGAACTGATTGAGGAGCCACATCCGGTGCTGCGCCCAGGACAGCGGCACCGGGTCGGGGCGCCGGGGCACCGTCACCGCGGGCCGGGCGTCGCCGCCCGCGCTCTCGCGCGCGATCCGTGCCGCGAGCGCCCGCACGGTCGGGGTCTCGAACACGTCCCGCACACCGACGTCCGTGCCGAGCGCGGAGTTGATCCGCGCGACCACCTGCGTCGCGGTCAGGGAGTTGCCACCGGACGCGAAGAAGTCGTCGTCTGCTCCGACGACGCCGGTCCCGAGAACCTCGGCGAACACGTCGGCCACCGCGGACTCGAACGGTGTGCCGGGTGCACGGAAGATGCGGGGCGCGAATTCGGGGTCCGGCAGGGCGTGCCGGTCGACCTTGCCGTTGGCCCCGAGCGGCAGCCGGTCGAGGACCGTCACCGAGGCCGGCACCATGAACGGTGCGAGCACGGATCCGGCGAACTGCAGCACCTCGGTCGTGTCGAGGTCCGCGCCGTCCTCCGCGGTGACGTATCCGGCGAGGACCGCCTCGGCCGCGGGCGTGCGGCGCACCACGACCACCGCCTGCGCGACACCGGGGCAGCGGGTGAGCGCCGCCTCCACCTCCCCCGGTTCGACCCGCTGGCCACGCAACTTGACCTGGAAATCGTTGCGGCCCCAATATTCCAGCCGGCCTTCCTTCGTCCACCGCATCAGATCGCCGGTGCGATACATGCGTGAGCCCGGGTGGTCGAACGGGTTCGCCACGAACGAGGCCGCGGTGGTTCCTGCCCGCCGGTGGTAGCCGCGCGCCAGACCCTCCCCCAGCACGTACAGCTCACCCACCACACCGACCGGCACCGGACGCAGCCACTCGTCGAGGACGAGTTCGCGGACACCGCGCATCGGGTGACCGATCCGCACGGGGTCGCCGGGTGTCATCGGGTCGCCGATGTTCGACATCACCGTCGTCTCCGTCGGGCCGTAGCCGACGAGCAGGGTGCGCCCGGACGCCCAGCGGGCCAGCAACTCCGGCGGGCAGCGTTCGCCGCCGACGACGAGCGCGCGGAGCAGGCGCAGACCCCGCGGG
>NZ_JBFUGT010000036.1:0-47929 GCF_056402775.1 Rhodococcus sp. P3_B8 | reverse complement strand
CCATCGAACCGGCTCACCCCCGCGGGGGTCACTCGCAGAGCGTCGACCAGGGACTCGAGTTCTTCGGCAGAGGCAATCACCGTCCGCGCCCTCTCTGTCGTCGACCCCACCTCACGGATGCGGCGGGGACCATCGTTGACCGTTACCACATCTGACGGTACCGTAAGCGAACGTACGATTGTTTGTCTAAGCGACATGGTCTTACGRAGGCGACCCCACACCGGGGCGTCCATCGAACAGGTATTTCGAAACCCCAAGGAGTCCGGGCATGTTGTCCAAGGTCCTCGTCGCCAACCGCGGCGAAATCGCGGTCCGCATCATTCGCACGTGTGCAGAGGCCGGTGTAGCCAGCGTCGCCGTGTACTCGGAGGCGGACGAGAAGGCACTGCATGTGCGGCTGGCCGACGAGGCGGTCCTGCTCGGCGCGGCCTCCGCGTCGGAGTCGTACCTGGCGATCGACAAGATCATCGAGGCCGCCAAGAGCACCGGTGCGCAGGCCGTGCACCCCGGCTACGGCTTCCTGGCCGAGAACGCGGCGTTCGCCAAGGCCGTGGAAGACGCGGGATTGATCTTCATCGGGCCGCCCTCCTCGGCGATCGAGGTGATGGGTTCGAAGATCGCCGCCCGCGATCTCGCCGCGAAGGCCGACGTCCCGCAGGTCCCCGGCTCGCAGGGCACCATCGCCTCCGTGGCGGACGTGATCGCGTTCGGTGACGAGCACGGCTACCCGGTGGCGATCAAGGCCACCTACGGCGGTGGCGGCCGCGGCATGCGCATGGTCGCCTCGGCCTCGGACGCCGAATCCGCGTTCGCCTCGGCCAAGCAGGAATCCGCCGCCGCGTTCGGTCGTGACGACGTCTACCTCGAGCGGTACCTGTCCAGCGCTCGCCACGTCGAGGTCCAGGTCTTCGCCGACACCCACGGCAATGCGGTATGGATCGGCGACCGCGACTGCTCGGTGCAGCGCCGGCACCAGAAGCTGATCGAGGAAGCACCCGCCCCCGGCCTGTCGGACGAGCTGCGCCGCGCCATGGGCGAGGCGTCGGTCCGCCTGGCCAAGCAGGTCGGCTACGTCGGCGCCGGCACCGTCGAGTTCCTCGTCGAGGCCGACCGGGAGGCCTTCTACTTCCTGGAGATGAACACCCGCATCCAGGTCGAGCACCCGGTCACCGAGATGACCCTGGGCCTGGATCTGGTCGCCGAGCAACTCGCCGTCGCCGCCGGCGAGCCGCTGTCGATCACCGAGTCCGGCGCCGACCCGCGAGGGCACGCGATCGAGGTCCGCGTCAACGCCGAGGACACCCGCGGCGCCCTGTTCATGCCCAGCCCCGGCCCGATCGCCACCGTGCAGGCACCGACGCGCGCCGGCGTCCGCTGGGACGGGGGCTACGAATCCGGCGACGAGGTCCAGCCGTACTACGACAGCCTGGTCGGCAAGCTCATCGTGTGGGCGCCGACCCGGGACCGCGCCCTGGACCGGCTGACCCTCGCCCTCGACGAGCTGATCATCGACGGCGTGCCCACCACCGTCCCGGCCGCACGACAGATCATTGCGCACAAGGACTTCCGCAACGTCGCCATGCACACCAACTGGCTCGAGCGCGACATCGACTTCGCCTCGCTGCTGCCGCCGGTCGAGGACCTGTCCGACACCGATGCCGAGGACACCGAGGAGATGCTGCCCCGCAACGAGGCGTGGGTCGGTGACCGCCGCTACGTCATCCCGTTCTTCACCCCCGCCGGCCCGGCCGCTGCCGCGCCCGTCGCCGAGCCGCAGGCGCGCCGCGCCGCGACCGGCGGACCACGGAAGAAGCGGGGCGGCGGCGCCGCGGCGAGCGGTGAGGCCAAGAGCCCGATGCAGGGCACGGTCGCGCAGATCGACGTCGAGGTCGGCGCCCAGGTCGAGGCGGGGCAGGTGCTGATGGTGCTGGAGGCGATGAAGATGCAAAACCCGATCCGCGCCGCCGTTAACGGTGTCGTCGAGTCCTTGCACGTCGAGGTCGGGCAGGTCGTGGCGGCCGGAGCATCCCTGGCCACCGTCGCGGCGGCAGGTGAGTGAGATGACCACACCCGCAGGGCCGCCGGTCGCGGTCGTCACCGGCGCCGGAGGCGGACTCGGAGCCGTCACCGCCACGGTGCTCGGCGAACTCGGCCTGGCGGTGGCCTGCGTCGACATCGACGAAGTCGCGGCCAAGCGCACCGCCACCGAACTGGGCAACAACGGGGTCACCAGCGCCGCGTACGGCGTGGACATCACCTCCGAATCGGCGGCCGGCTCGTTGGTCGACGCGGTGCACGTCGACCTCGGCCAGGTATCCCATCTGGTCAACATCGCCGGCATCCTGCGCCGCACCCATCTCGCCGACACCACCGCCGACTCCTGGCGGCAGGTCATGGACGTCAACGTCACCGCCCCGTTCCTGCTCACCCAGGCCTTCGCGGACGATCTGAAGGCCGCCGAGTACGGGCGAGTAATCAACTGCGCGTCCTTCGCCGGCACCCGCGGCTACGAGTACCCCGCCTACGCCGCCTCCAAGGCCGCACTGATCAACCTGACCAGCTCCCTGATGTTCGACTTCTGGGGCACCGCGGTCACCGTGAACGCCGTCGCCCCCGGCGCGATGGTCACCCCGATGCTCGACCGCCCCGCGGCAGAGCGGATGGCGGCCAAGACACCGACCGGACGCATTCTCGACCCCGACGACGTCGCCGCGGTCATCGGTTTCCTCGCGGGCCGCACCTCACGCGGGGTCAACGGCACCACCACCGTCATCGACGGCGGCGCCTCCCTGCTGTTCAGCTACAAGTAGCGCCCCCACCGACGATTCGTAATCCACTACCTCCGAAACAGTTTGGAAAGATCATGACTGACATTCTCGACGAGAAGACCACAGCGGCCCCGGTCGGCCCGCACGAAGAGCTCGAGACGCGGCTGGCCAAGGCCCGGCTCGGTGGCTCGGAGAAGCAACGCCAGAAGCAGATCGATGCCGGCAAGATGCTCGTGCGCGACCGGTTGGAACTCCTGTTCGACAACAGCTGGTCCTTCGAGGACGGCCTGCTCGCCCGCTACGACGAAGGCCTGCCCGGCGACGCCGTCGTCACCGCGGTCGGCAAGGTCGACGGCCGCGATGTCGTCGTCATCGCCAACGACTACACCGTCAAGGCCGGCACCTGGGGCAAGCGCACCTTCGAGAAGATCGTCCGCGCCCAGGAACTCGCCGACTCCACCGGCACCCCGATCGTGTACCTGTTCGACTCCGCGGGCGCCCGCATCGACGAACAGTTCGAAAGCTTCGTCGGCCGCCGTGCCTGGGGCAACATCTTCTACAACCAGGTCCAGATCTCCGGCCGCGTCCCCCAGGTCTGCGCCCTCTTCGGGCCCTCCCCCGCCGGCTCGGCCTACGTGCCCGCGCTGTGCGATCTGACGATCATGGTCCGCGGTCACGCCACCGCCTACCTCGGCTCCCCCCGCCTGGCTCAGATGGTGACCGGTGAGGACGTCACCCTCGAAGAGATGGGTGGGGCGGAGATGCACTCGACCGTCTCCGGTCTCTCCGACGTCCTCGTCGAGGACGACGCCGAAGCGATTGCCGCCGTGCGGGTATGGCTGTCGTTCCTGCCGTCGAACTGGCAGCAGGAGCCCCCGATCACCGCACCGGCGGACCCGTCCGGCGCCCGGACCATCAAGGAGATCGTCCCCGAGGTCGAATCCGAGATCTTCGACATCCACGAGCTGATCGACTCCCTCGTCGACGACGCCAGCTTCTTCCCGTACAAGGATTTGTTCGCCCCGGAACTGGTCACCGGATTCGCGCGCCTGAACGGCCAAAGCGTCGGCATCGTCGCCAACCAGCCCACCGTGAAGGGCGGGGTAATCTTCCCCGACTCCTCCGACAAGGCCGCCCGGTTCATCTGGATCTGCAACGCCTACAACATCCCGATCCTGTTCCTGGTCGACATCGCCGGCTACATGATCGGCTCCGAGGTCGAACGACAGGGCATCATCCGGCACGGCGCGAAGATGATCTTCGCCGTCTCCGAGGCCCGCGTGCCCCGCATCACGGTGCTGCTGCGCAAGGCATACGGCGGCGGGTACCTCGCAATGTCCGGTGCCCCGATGCAGCCGGACGCCCTGATCGCGCTGCCGACGGCCAAGCCCGCCCTGATGGGCCCGGATGCCGCCGTGAACGGCATCCACTACAACCGCATCCAGGCCATCGAGGATCCGGAGGAGCGGGCCGCGTTCATCGCCGAGAAGCAGGCCGAGTACGCCGCCGGGATCGACGTGTTCAAGATCGCCAACGAGAACGCCGTCGAAGCGGTCGTGCCCGCGAACGAGCTGCGCAACGAGCTCACCCAGCGTCTGGCGCTCTACCGGAAGCGGGACCGCACCGCGCCCGCCCGCCGAAATGGCGTCACCCCGGTATGAGCGCGCCGGTGCTCGCGCCGCGGCGGGAACGTCTCACCGGTGTCGTCACCGGTGCGGGCACCGGGATCGGTCGGGCCTGCCTCGAAGTGCTGGTCGACCACGGCGCCCGCGTCGACGCGTGGGATCGCAGCGACGAGGCGCTGGCAGATCTTGCCGGGCGTGAGGAGGTCGCTCCCCGTACCGTCGATGTCACTGATGCGGCGGTGGTCGGATCCGCAGCGTCGGCGGCGTTGAAGCACTGGGGCCGCATTGACTTCGTGATCAACTGCGCAGGCGCGTTTTTGGTCGGTCCGCTGGCCGACGTCAGTGCCGCGTCGGTGCGTGCACTGTTCGAGGTGAACGTACTCGGGACGACGGTGGTCACGCAGGCGTTGCTCCCGGCGCTCAAGAGCAGCCGGGGGTCCATCGTGAACGTGGCCAGCTCGGTCGCCCTCAAGCCCACCGCCAGCAATGCGCACTACGCGGCGTCGAAGGCGGCGGTCGCGCACCTGACCCGGTGCTGGGCCCTCGAGTTGGGGCCTGAGGGGGTTCGGGTCAATTCCGTCGCTCCCGGACCGACGCCGACCGCGATCTACCGGACCGCCGGAATGAGCGCGGAGCAAGAGTCGACGCTACTCCGCGAGCGGGCTGAGGCGATTCCACTGCGCCGGGTCGGCGATCCCGTCGACACCGCCCGGTGGATCGCACGGTTCGCGCTCGAGGACGACTGGACGACCGGCGTCGTTCTTCCGGTGGATGGTGGAATGGCGCTCTGACGCCGCGCATCCTCGCCATTCACTTTCAGCACCCGGATCCCGGGCCCTCACGACGAGGGCCCGGGATCCGGTGCCTCCCGTCGGATCAAGTCAACCCTCGACTCCGAAAGCGACCTACCCCGCAGTGCCTGATCATTCGAACCACCACATCGACCGGGACTGGCAGCACCGCGCCTCATGTCTCGGCACCGACACCGAGAGGTTCTTCTCCCCCGACGGTGAACGCGGCAACGTCCGCGCCCAGCGTGAGCACGCCGCCAAACCGATCTGCCAGGACTGCCCCGTGCTCGCCGAATGTCGCACCCACGCCCTCGCCGCCACCGAGGCTTACGGCATCTGGGGTGGCATGTCCGAAACGAGCGCGCCCGCCAGACCAGACGTACCCGCCTCGCGTCCCGGCCCGGGGAGTTCGTCGCGCCACCGGACCCTCGAACCGCGCCGGACCCGAGCACGTCATGAGGTAGAACAGTCACGGCCACCCACCTACGACGCACCGAGAGTCATCGAATCCGGCGAGTACGCAGGAACGTTGCTCGAACAGGTGGCGGCCAGCAGGGAAGAAGCGCAGTCACCCCTCGTACACGTCGAGGACATGCGTGATTCCGAACAGTCCGGCAAATCACCTGCACCAGTCGCATTCTGTTCCACTGCGCACTTTGTCAACGTCAGGCCCGGCCGTGGCGCGCGTATGAGCCGCCCTCACTGAGGCGAGAAGACACGCAGCGCAAAGCCCACTGCCCCTTCACCCGAAACGTTTCCGTCGCGGGTGAAGGGGCAGTGGGGATGGTCCCGCGGCCAGACTTGAACCGGCCACGGAATCCGACGGCTTCTAGCCGCCGACCTTTTGACTTGCGCCGGCGTCGATGGGCAGGTTGATTCCAGTGATGTACCGCGACTCGTCCGAAGCCAGGAAGAGCACGGCGTTGGTGATGTCGATGGGTTCGACCCACGGGATGTTCGGGAGCGAGTGCATTGTCGCGAACGCGTCGCGGGAATCCTCGAGTGTCGGATGCGCGAGGTCCGGTCGGAATAATCCGTAGAAGGTCTCGTTCTGCAGGAGTTTGGTGTTGACGTTCGTCGGATGGACCGCATTGACACGGATCCCCTTGGGGCCCAGCTCGTTCGCGAGGGTGTGCATCAGTCCGACGATGCCGTGCTTGGCGGTGACGTAGTGGCCGACGTTCGGGTAACCGTTCAAGCTCGACGTCGATCCGGTAAAGATGACCGAACCACCTTCGCCCCGCTCGACCATGTTCGGCACCGCGGCCTTCACAGTGTGGAAGACACCGGTCAGGTTGGTGTCGATCATGTCGTTCCACTGCTCTTCGGTCAGGTCCAGGACCTTGTTGGCCGAGATGATGCCTGCGTTGGCACAGACGATGTCGATACGGCCGAACTCGGCGAGGCCATCGGCGACCGCAGCCTCCATCTGCTTCAGGTTGCGCACGTCGGCCTGCGCGATGACCACGCGGCGGCCCAGCTCCTCGACCAGTCGCGCCGTTTCCTTCAGGTCGTCGAGCGACGCCATCGGGTACGGCACACTGCCGATCTGGTCGGCGATGTCGATGGCGATGATGTCAGCGCCCTCTTTGGCCAGCCCCAGTGCGTGTGAACGGCCCTGGCCGCGCGCGGCCCCGGTGATCAGGGCGACCTTGCCCTCCAAGCGGCTCATTGAGTTTCCAATCTCTCGATGTACGTCCCTGCCGATGCCGGCGGAGCAACCAACAAACGTACGTGCGTTTGTTTAATAAGAGTGTGATATGAGCGACAGCAAATGTCAACCATGCGTGCGGGGCGAGGGAGAGGGCGCCCGCTGTATGCAGCATTGCGGCACATTACGGCCACAGAACGATCAACAGGGCCCGGGAAGCATTCTCCGCGAATGTATTACCGAGCCAACGGGACGAACAGCGCAGCGCTGCCACGTGAGTACGCGGCAGTAGTCATCGATCGGGGGACGCCCGTTTGTCACCAAAGTTGTCAGCCCGCGCCCAGGGCTGAAGCCCCGGGCGCGGGCTGAATGGAAATACGGTCGGATCAGCCGGCGTTCTCGACGCCGAGCTGGCGCAACGCCATCTTGATGTAGGTGTTGACGACCTTGTCGAGCGACTTGGGTCCGCCGGGTTTGTACCAGGACGACACGTGCGCACCCTGAGCCAGTATCGAGTACGTCTGCAGTTTGGCATCGAGGATGTCAGCGCCGGTCTCCTTGGCCACGTCCTTGATGAGTTTCTGCAGCAGGCGCTCGTACTCGGCACGCTTGGCGAGGACCAACTCCAAGTCTCCGTCGCTCAGGGCCCGGAGCTCGGTATTGCCGATGAACGTTTCCCGCGCATGCTCCGCGTGGTAGCGGATGTGGCAGTCGACTGCCGCTTTGAACCGGTCCAGCGCACTCCCATCGATGCTGACGAGCGCTTTGTTCACGGCTTCGAGGAGTTCGTCCATGACCGACACCATGATGTCTGTCAGCAACTCTTCTTTGCCGCTGATGTGGTTGTAGAGGCTGCCGACCTGGATGCCGACCTCGCTCGCGACGGTGCGCAGCGACGTGGCCTCGTAGCCGTGCTCGTAGAACAGGCTGGCCGCGGCCTCCCGTATAGCGACGTTGGTGCGCGCGCCGCCGCGTGTCACCCGAGTTGCTCGCGTCACTGTGCCCCCTCCGAGGTAAATTGGACGGTCCCCGAAGGGGCCGGCAAGCGGTCTCAGGAACAATCGTACGTTAGTCGATCGCTATTCTCGCTGATTGTCGGCACGGTTGTCACCAGCCCATCGTCGCCCGGATGTTGGTTTTGACAATCTTGCCGCTGGGATTCATCGGCAGGGCGTTCGGGCCCACGAGCGCGATCATCTTCGGGACCTTGTATCCAGCCAAGTGCTTGCGCAGGAAAGTGGCGATCTCCGTCTCCGTGACGGTCTGACCCGGCCGAACGGCGATCACCGCTCGCACTTCCTCGTCCCACTCCTCACTCGGCACGCCGAGGACGGCGGCTTCCATGACAGCCGGGTGCGTGTGGAGCAACTGCTCGATCTCCGAGCTGTATACGTTCTCGCCACCGGTCTTGATCATGTCCTTGGCCCGGTCGCGGAAGTACAGGTAGCCATTTTCGTCGCGAACCGCCAGGTCGCCGGTACGCAGCCACCCGTTGTCGAGCACCTCCTTGGTGGCCTCCGGTCGACCGAAGTATCCGGTCATCAGATTGGGGCCCCGGACGCAGATCTCTCCGATCTCCCCCACCGCGGTCGGGGCACCGTCGTAGAGATCACGCAACTCGACCTCGGTGAGGAGGTATTCGGTGCCGATCGAGCCGTCGATCTCCGGCCGGAGCATGTCCTGCGGGAGCAAACGGGTGACCATCGGCCCGGCTTCGGTGAGGCCGTAGCGGAAGAACAGGTCGACGTCCGGGATCAGTGCCGACACTGCCAGCTTGTCCGGCATGCGCAGCAACCCGGCACCGGTGTGGAGGGCCTTGAAATTGTTGCGGAACCCGTCAGTGTCGAACGTGCCCGACTTGAGCATGCGCCGGATCATGTTGGGCACGAGGAACATGTTGGTGATCGACTCGCGCGCGACGAGGTCGGCGATCTCCTCTTCCACGAATTTGTGAACGAGGACCGAGCTGTTCCCCGTGACGTAATGGGGCAGGAACCAGCACAGCAGTGCGGCGGAGTGGAAGAGCGGGGTGACGACCAGGCCACGATCGTTCGGGCGGCCACCGATCCGGCAGTCGGCGATTTCGTTGACTGCGTTGGTCAGGATCGCCGAGTGCGAGAGCACGACCCCCTTGGAGAAGCCGGTGGTGCCGCCGGTGAACAGAATGCAGGCAGCATCCGATGCTTGAACCGGCACATCCTTGATCGGTTCCGATCGCAGCAGGTGATCGAATTCGTCCCCCTCGTGCACCACGGCGACCGGCGCTTCGAGGCCATCACCGGCCAGGACCTCCGCGATTGCGGCGTCGAAGCCGTCGCCGACGAGTACAACACGGGCGCCGGTCTCGTTGATGCCGTGGGCCAGCTCCTCGGTTGCCCATCGCCAGTTGTAAGGGACGAAGGCGGCGCCGGCAGCAACGATTCCCAGGAAGGTTTCGATACTGAAGGCAGTGTTGCCCGCCAGCACGCCGACGGTGTCACCGGGCTCGACACCCCGCGCCCGCAGGCCGGCGGCGATAAGCCACGCCCGGTCCGCGAGTTCTCCATGGGTGAGCCGGCGCGTACCGTCGAAGATCGCTTCGCGTTGGGGCACCAGCCGCTCGTTGCGACGAATAGCGTCGACGAGAGTAAACATCGTTCTCCTTAGCCGTACAAGAGCCGTACAAGTGTTGCTGTGGTCTTCAACACTACGTTAGGCGTACGTACGTTCGCTAGTCCTACGGTTCTGGAATTCCCGCCGACTTGCAGCGAATGCCGAATGACCGCCCTCTGGGGCAAGACAGCTAATGGCTCGCGAACCGCGACGTCTGCCACACGGTCGCCTCATGGGTGGACGAGGAGTACGACAAGCGCCTCGACGAAAGGGCGGCCGCGGAACACCCCACCCGGGCACTCCTTCAAGCGACGGGTCGTACCTTCGCCGGCAGGTGGGTCAGGCGCCACCAATCAGCCGGCGGGCGTTGCCGTAGCGATCAGGCATCAATGGTTCCCCCGCCCCGCCGGCTCATCGTCTCAGTCTCGCGTGTATACCTCCGCGCCCCCGACAAACGTTGATTGGACGCCGATTTTCGAGATCTGGTCGTGCGGCACTTCCAGCGGATCCTCGTCCAGGACCACGAAGTCGGCGAGCTGGCCTGCGGCGAGTGTGCCCTTGCGGTCTTCCTCGCCGGTGGCAACCGCTGATCCTGCTGTGTAGATCGCGAGGGCTTCGGTCGGCGAGACACGTTGCGACGACCCGACGAGGGCACCGTCCCACCCGGTTCGAGTGACCATGCTCTGCATCGCCAGGAGGGGTTCCACTGCTCCACAGGGGAAGTCGGAGGACCCCGCCACTGCGACTCCGGCATCGAGGAACGCCCGGTGGGCAAACATCCGCTCTACCCGGTCCTCGCCGTACCAATCGATCAGATGGCTGCCATGTTGATGGACGTAGTTGCCGAAGGGGACCGCGATCGCGGAAAGCTCGTTCATGCGCCGCAAGATGCCCTCGTCCACCACACTGCAGTGTTCGATGCGGTGCCGCAGTCCTGGTCGCGGCATCTTCTTCTGCGCGGTTTCGTATTCGTCGAGGACGAGCCGGATGGCGCGGTCGCCGTTGGCGTGGACGCAGACTCGGTTGCCGTCACCGTGCACCTTCTGGACCACCTCCGCGAGTTCCTCACGGGTGAGCACCTGGATGCCGTGATGACCGGTGTCGTGGTCCGGCTCTTCCAGCAGGAGGGTTCGTCCCCCGACAGCGCCGTCGACGAGCGCCTTCACTCCGACGAAGCGCAGGTAGTCGTCGCCGAAACCCGAGCGTAGGCCGAGCCGGTGTACTGAGTCGTAGTGCTCGGCGGCGAGAAGGAATCCGACACGCATCGTCAACAGGCCTTGCTCGCGAGCTGCCTCGAAAAGGCGAATGTCCGCGGGCCCGGCAAATGCGTCGCAGACCGATGTCAACCCTGCTGCGTGCCAACGGCGAATTACATTCCCTAGCGCTGCTATCCGCTCGTCGAGTCCCAACTCGGGTACGACCGTCCTCCCGTCGACATCGCCCTGGGCGTAGGCGAAATCGGTGAGAGCGCGCTCATAGAGAATGCCGTTGAGCCGACCAGTTCCGTCCCGTCCGAAGTCACCTCCGCTGGGCGGCTCCGAATTGTCGGTGATGCCTCCCGCGGCGAGCGCTGCGGAGTTGACCACTCCCCAATGACAGGCGACGTGGAGGACGATCGTGGGAACGTTCCCGGTGACGGTGTCCAGGTCCCAGCGGGTCAGAACCCGACCTTCGGGCATCTTTGCGTCGTCGTAGCCCACCGCACGGACCCAGCCCTGTGCAGGGTCCTCCTTGGCCGCAGCACCGACTTTGTCGAGTAGCTGCGTGAGCGTGGATGCCTGCGAGGGTGACACGTCGAGCTTCAGTTCGTTCTCGGCGGCCATAGCAAGGTGCAGGTGTGCGTCGTGAAATCCGGGTGAGATCACGGCGTCTCCCCTGTCGTCGACCCATGCGGTGGGGAATTGTCGGTGCAGATCGTCGGAGTCGCCGAGCGCAACGATACGGTCACCGATCATCGCGATCGCGTTGGCGGATTCCGCAGCGGAGGTGAGAATTCGACGTCCGCGAACGATGCGCGGTCGTGCGGGTGTATTCATGAGATGGTCCTTAGATCGTGATCGTGATCGTGATGGTGGTGGTGCTGTTCAGTCGACTTCGGCAACGACGTGACGCTCGGTCGCGACGTTGAGGCTGACATCTGTGCGCTCCGAGTGAGGGGCGGGCCGAGTTCGCGTTCGCCGGGCGAGCAGGACCACACACGCCAAAGTGAGCAAGGTGAGGGCCACGTGGTACAACGCCACCATGGCGATACCGCTGCCGGCGAGGAGCCACTGAGCGATGAACGGCACCATTCCGCCGATCAACGTTGCCGACAACTGGTAAGCCAAAGAGATACCRGTATAGCGGATCCGGGCGTCGAACGCTTGCGCGAGGAAGCCGGCCAAAACGGCAAAGTACGCCGGACTCGTCAGAGCACCAAGGGCGAGGCCGACGTAGATCAGACCGATGTCCCCTGTGCTGACCAGTGCATAAACAAGCGGCGTCAAAATCACCGTGGCGACCAGCGCCGTCACCATGATTCGCGTCCCCCCGAAGCGATCCGCCAGGAGTGCGCCGATGGGTTGGACGAAGAACTGCACGACCGTTGCCAGCAGCAAAGCCGACAAGATCGTCGATCGGCTGACACCCAGGTCCGTGGTCGTCCACGCAACCATGAACGTGCCCATGAAATAGGCTCCGCCGACACCGATCGCCGCGGCTCCGATTCCGAGAAGGAGCGGGACGGGAGCGGTTCGGATGGTTTCGAGTGCCGGCGCCTCGGAAATTTCCCCTTGCTCCTTCGCTGCAAGGAATTCCGGTGATTCCTCTACGCCGATTCGGATGATCAACCCGACCAGAAGCAGTACCGCCGAGAAGAGGAATGGGATCCGCCAGCCCCAGGAGGCGAAATCGTCAGCCGGGAGTGTGCTGACGCCCAGAAAGGCGAGGGTCGCCAAGATGTTGCCGACGGGCGATCCCTGCTGCGCGAAAGCACCGAACAGCATCCGTCGGCCGGGCGGCGCGTGCTCGGCGGCGATCAACACCGCACCACCCCACTCGCCGCCCAACGCGAGTCCTTGAATCATCCGGAGCAGGATGAGCAGAACTGGAGCGGCGATGCCGATCGACGCGTAGCCGGGCAAAAGTCCGATGGCGGTACTGGACAGACCCATCAGGACGAGGGTGGTGATCAGCGTCTTCTTCCGGCCGATCCGATCGCCGAGATGACCGAACACCACACCCCCGAGAGGACGGGCCAGGAAACCTGACCAGAACGTCGCGAACGAGGCGAGCAGTCCCACGGTCGGCGATGCCGACGGGAAGAACACGGGCCCGAATGCGAGTGCGGCCGCGGTACCGAAGATGAAGAAGTCGTACCACTCCACCGTGGTGCCGATCAGCGCGCCGAAGCCTGCTCTCCGAGCCCCGCGAAGGTTCGGGACGGCCTCGGAAACCGGGCCGGATATAGCGTTCATGCCTTCTCCTCGAAAGAAACGGAGCCATGAGCCGGCTCACAGTCACGTGCGTGGAGATAAGTGTGCAGAGTGCTGCTATAACCGTCCAATATCCATTTCGCAGCAGGCCAATGCCTAGGAGGCATGGTGGAGATACGTGTACTTCGGTACTTCCTCGCGGTCGTCGACCACGGGTCGGTTACGGCGGCCGCCCGCGCGGTGAGAGTGGCGCAACCTTCGCTCTCCCGGCAACTTCACAATTTGCAGCAGAAGTTGGGTGTCGAATTGTTTCGCCGCGGACCGGGCGCCCTACGCCTGAGTGTCGCAGGCGAACGTTTCCTGCCGCTCGCCCGCGACCTCGTGGCGCGGGCCGACCAAGCGAGTTCAGTACTCAGGCACCTCGCCCGAGGCGGCGACATCCCGCTGACGATTGCGGCGCCGGCGACCACCATCGCCGACGTCCTCGCACCGTATCTCGCTGGTCGATACCTGAGGTCAGGACTGAACGACATCATCGAGCGGGATACCCGCACCGTGTACGACGTGGTCCAGCGCGGAGATGCCGACATCGGCATCTCGACGTTCCCTCCACCCGGGTCGATGGAGACCCGAGTCATCGGCCGCGCCCCGGTGTGCGCGCTGGCATCACCGGAACATCCCCTGGCCGGACAGACCCAAGTCTCCTTAGCCGACCTCGTTCGAGAATCGCTCATCCTGATGCACCGCAACAACGCTGCCCGACTCGCATTCGACACCGCCACCGCCGGCCAAGGCCTCGCCTACGTCGACCCCCGAGTTGTGTCAGTGACATCTGTAGCCAGAGCACTCGCCGCATCGGGCCAGGGGGTAGCCGTACTGACCGATCAACCCCTCTTCAACCTCATCCGCGTGCCGATCCAGATCCCCGAAGGCATCCTCGCCGTCACCCTCTATGCGGGCTGGGATCCCGACCACTTCGCCGCGCCCGCAGTGTCGGCACTCGTCGATTCGATCTCCGACTACCACCGAAACGTCCTGACGCCGACGGCGGAGATCACGATCGCCGACCCACTGCACACTCCCGACCGACCGTGACACCGGCGCTCACTGCGCGAGGAAGTCGGCGAGAGCCTGCGCCACGAGGGCGGGCTCGTCCTCGGTGAGGAAGTGCCCGGCGCCGGGCACGAGCGTCGCTCGCGCCCCGGGGATGCGGTGCGCGAGATCGTCGGCGAACGACCGGTCCAGCCATTCGTCGTCCGCACCCCACACGATCTGCACCGGCACCTTCACGGTGCCGAGTTTCTCGACGACGTCGGCGGTGTCGCGTTCGTCGAAATATTGGACCTGGTCGAGGTAACGCTGCTGCCCGCTCGCGCCCGCGAAAGGACCGAGGTAGGCCTCCGCGACGGACGCCGGCAGCCGACGGCGCGTCGCGGTGTCGAGGTGCGCCTCGGTGATCCGCTGGAAGATGTGCGTCGGCATCGTGCGGTACACGTCGAGGTGGCGTTGCATGTGCGCGCCACCGGCGTCACCCACGGCGAGAGCACCGCCGCGTCGAGGAGTGCGATGCGCCGGACCGGGACTCCCTCGACGAGGTGTGCGCGGAGCACCGTCGCCGCACCGATGTCGTGGCCGACCAGCACAGGCCGGTCGAGCCCCCAGTGTTCGACCAGCCGGGCCAGCACGCGAGCGTGCGTGCGGATCGCCACCGGCTCGCCGGGAACCGGTGGCGAGTCCCCGTAGCCCGGGAGGTCCCAGACATACACCGTGTTCCGCTCGGCGAGGCGGGGAATGACCGCGCGCCACAGATACGACGACGAGGGCGTGCCGTGCACGAGAACGACGGGCGGTCCGTCGCCGAAGACTCCCGCCGCGATGGTGGCGCCGTCCACCGTCGGCCGGTCGGGCAGGCGCCACCGGTCGGTGTCGACCGTGCTGGAGATCTGCTGTCGAGTCATGATCATCCTCCCGAGACGTAATGGTTAAACTAGGATGTTAACCATTACGCTAACCGGAGGATGTAAGTGATGCAACTGACTTTCACCGATTACACCTTCGGGGCATCGGTGGCGACGGCGCTCGTCCTCACCGCCCCGGAGGTGCTCGTCGCGACCGGTGACGCCCTCACCGACGGCGAGTCGCTGCACGCATTCCTCACCGAGCACGGCATCGGCCCCGGAGACCGGCAGGCAACCGGCACCGATCTGGACGACATCCGTGCGCTGCGGACACGGGTGCGCGACGTCGTGGCCGCGCCGAACGAGGAGGCGATCGTCGACGGAGCCAACCAACTCCTACGCGTCGCCCACACCGTCCCCTTCCTCGGGCGCCACGACGGCACATGGACGTGGCACCTCGAGACCGCACCCGAGTCGACGCTCGCCGACGACCTGGCCGTCGTCATCGGAACGGGCCTGCTCGGAACCGTGGCTTCGCTGGGGCCGAACCGGTTCCGATCGTGCGAATCCCCCTCGTGCAACGGAATTTTCGTCGACACCAGCCGGGCGGGACGGCGCCGGTTCTGCATGCCCCAGGTGTGCGGAAACCGCGTCAACGTGGCGAACTTTCGCGCCCGACGCCGTCGCGAACAGCAGGATCGCCCCGGAACGGGCCCCACAGACGCCGGGTGAGGAGTCGATGCCGATACGACCGCCACCACCGGCGCCGGATCATCGCGTGGGAACAGCGGACCTGCTCAAACTCGGGCCGCCGCGGGAGACGCGGTGAACCCGGCGCTCGGCGTGAACCGTGCCAGCACGTCCTCGGCCGGTTCCCCGGCCTTGGCGGCGATGAACGCGAGAACGTCCTCCCTGGTGTCGATACCGATCAGCGTGTCGGGTTCGGAGAGGAACCCGAACAGGGCCGCGGCGACGGGTTCGCTCACGGTCGCCGCCGGAAACAGCAATTCGGCGTGGACCGCGTACTTCGGATCGCCGAGGAACAACCGGGTGACCTCTGCGGCAGCGTGACCCCTTGTGTGCCAGTGCTTCTCGAACTGCTCGGACAACCAGTCGGCGGTGAACTCGCCGTCGTGCGCACGCGCCGCGTCGACGAGCGCGGCCACCTGCACGGCGGTGTTCTGGGCGCCCTGTCCGGCGAGGGGGTCGAACGCGATCGCGGTGTCACCGATCGCCGCGACCACGTGGCCGCTACTGGTCGTCCCGACCGCGCGGCGCACCGTCGGGGTGACCGCCCCTTTCAGCCACGAGTGCGGGTCGGACTCGATCACCTGCAACTGCTGGATCTCGGGGGCGTCGTGCGGGAAGTAGTCGCGGTAGAAGTCGACGACGGTCTGCCGCGCCGAGTGCACGTCGGTGACCGCGGCGAACCGCTCCTCCCACGGGCTGCCCGGTTTCGCGAATCCGAGGAAACTCCATGTGGCGCCGGCGTCCTTGTGCAGGTATGGGCCGAGCCAGGCCTCACCGAAGTCGGTGTGCAGGTTGAAGAGATTGTGCGCGCCGCCCGCCGCGGACCGGTAGCCGAAGGTGTCCGCGCCGTGGCCGAGGCCCTGCAACGTCACCAGCAGCAGTCGGCGCTGCGGTTCGCTGTACACGGTCCGTTCGGTGTCCACCGGGAACAGCGTGGACAGCCCGCCCTTTCCGGTCGCCACGAGCGTCAGGTCGTGGTCGGCGGCGATCGCGTCGAGGGCGTCGGGGTCCACCGCCCGGACCTCGAAGCGGCCGCCGCGGTCCAGGAACCGGCCGAGCCGGTCGTCGGCCCGCAGCCGCACGTCGACGCCCTGCGCGACGTACCGGAAGTCGGGGTCGAACTCGAGGACGTCGGCGCGGGTGTCGCCCTCCCCCGTGTGCAGGCGGGTGCTCATCCCGGTCGAGTGCGGACCGTCGGCGTAGAGGTCCTCGATGATGCGGGCGTCGGCCTCACGGGACTTACCGAAGTAGACGGCGGTGCCGGTGGCCGGGACGTCGTTGCGCAAGGCGTCCCGGTCGCGGTCACTGTAGAGGGTGACGGTGAAACCGGCGTCGACGAGACCGAGCGCGGCAGTGGTGCCGGCCAATCCGGCTCCGACGACGGCGGCGGTGCGGGGTGTACTCATGGGTCCTCCCGGTGGTTGTGGTGGTCGTTCAGGTGTTCGTGTACGCGCGGTAGCGGTCGGTCCGCGTCGAGAGGTCGCCGCCGAGGCGGTACCGCGCGCCCCGGTGGTCGGCGGGAAGCCGGTCGCCCTTGTCGAACAGCTTGTGGCGCAGGGTCCCGTCGGTGTAGCCCGTCGGGTAGGCACCCCGGGCCTGCAGCGCCGGCACGACGTGGGTGACGACGTCCTCGAACGAACCCGGCGTGATCGCGTACGCCAGGTTGAACCCGTCGACGTCGGTGTCGGCCACCCACTCCTGCAACTGCGTTGCGACGGTCTCGCCGGAGCCGACGAACCGCGGCCCGAGCCCGCCGATGCTCGCCCACTCCGCGATATCGCGCACCGTCCACTCGCGACCGTCGTCCGCGGCCTCCTGGAATGCGGCGACGGCCGACTGGATGGCGTTGCTCTCGACGTTTCCGATCGGGTCGTCGAGGTCGTACCGCGACAGGTCGATCCCCATCCAGCCGGACGTGAAGACCAGTGCGCCCTCGAGGTCCGCGTATCGCCGGTACTCCTCCTGCTTCGCGGCCGCGGCCTCGTCGGTGCTGCCCGTGATGACGGTGGACAGCGCGTAGATCCGCGCCGAATAGGGGTCGCGGCCGGCGTCGACGAGGGCCTGGCGGATCCGTGCGACGGTGTCCTTCAGCACCCGCTTCGACGGCGGCCCCACGAAGATCGCCTCGGCGTTCTCGGCGGCGAACCGGACACCGCGCGGCGACGCCCCCGCCTGGTAGATCACCGGCGACCGCTGCGGCGACGGTTCCGACAGGTGGATGCCCGGGACCGTGAAATGCGTTCCGCGGTGGCCGATGTGGTGCACCTTCTCCGGGTCGACGTACACGCCGCGCTCGGTGTCGCGCACGACGGCGTCGTCCTCCCACGAACCTTCCCACAGCTTGTAGAGCACCTCGAGGTACTCGTCGGCATGGTCGTACCGGGTGTCGTGGTCGAGTTGGTCGGCGTCACCGAAGTTCCGGGCCGCGGACGGCAGGTACCCCGTCACGACGTTCCACCCGATCCGTCCCCCGGTGAGGTGGTCGAGGGTGGAGAGTCGGCGCGCGAACGGATACGGGTGCTCGAATCCCGTCCCCGTGGTGATGCCGAAACCGAGGTGTTCGGTGACCGCTGCCATGGCCGAGACGAGCAGCAACGGGTCCGCGACCGGGATCTGGGCGCCCTGCCGCAGCGCGGCCTCGTCGGTTCCGCCGTAGACGTCGTAGGTGCCGAGCACGTCGGCGATGAACAGGCCGTCGAACAGCCCGCGTTCGAGGAGCCGGGCGAGGTCGGTCCAGTAGCCGAGGTCGGTGTAGCGGTGCGACTGGTCGTCCGGGTGCCGCCACAGCCCCGGCGACTGGTGGGCGACGCAATTCATGTCGAAGGCGTTGAAGCGGATCTGCCGGGTCATGCCGGCGCGTCCGCGTCCCGCACGCTCTGCCGCTGCCCGGCGCTCCAGGCGTACGGCAGCGGGTCACCGTTCAGGACGTACGCCCCCACCGACTGCTGCTTGTAGATCAGAGGGTTGTGGGCCGAAATGGTGCGTGCGTTGCGCCAGTGCCGGTCGAGACCGAGTTCCGACGAGGTGATCGACGCGCCCCCCACCTCGAACACTTGCGCGGTCGCGTCGAGGACGAGGCCGATCACCACGGACTGTGCGCGGGCCGCGGCGGCCTCGGCACGGTCCAGGAGTTCAGGGTCCTCACCACCGGCGCCGAGCAGGCGGTCGAGTTCGTCGGCGACGGCGAGCACGGTCGCGCGGGCGCCGTATGCGGCGGCGGACAGCTTGCCGATCACCTGCTGCACGAGCGGGTCGTGCCGGGGCAGGTCGGCGGCGGCGTGGGTGAACGTGCGGGTACGGGCACGAACCCATTCCGCCGTGTCCGTTTCCGCACGGCGGGCGATCCCGGCGAGGACGGCCAATTGCACGAGTTGCAGGTAGGACGTCGCGTAGGTGCGGCCGGGCGCGCCGTATCCGGGCCCGAGGATCCGGTCCTCGGGCACCACGACACCCGAGAACGTGGTCGTGCCGCTTGCAGTGAGCCGCTGTCCGAAACCGTCCCAGTCATCGGTCTGGGTCACGCCCGGAGCGTCGGCGTCCACCAGCACCGACACCCGCTCGCCGTCACGGTCGGCCGCGACGAGGATGTGATCGGCGTACAGACTGCCCGTGCTGTAGTGCTTCACGCCGTCCAGAACCCAGGTGCCGTCGTCGCCGCGGCGCAGCGTCGTCTGGTACCGGTCGGCGGCTCCCACCCCGGGTTCGGTGATGGCGTTGCCGACCAGTGTCCCCTCCGCCGCCGCGCGCAGCCACCGCTCGCGGTTGACCGTCGGGGCGGCGAGACGCTGGTCCTCGACGAAGCTCCAGTGCATCCGAAGCGCCTGGGGCAGATTGGATTCCGCGGCAGCCAGGTCGATCAGCAGACCGAACAGCTGTCGGACCGACGCGCCGAACCCGCCGAACTCGACGGGGACGCGCAGGGCACCGAACCGCGCGTCGCGAAGCAGACCCACCTCGTCGAACGGCAACCGGCGATCCTGTTCCCGGCCCAGCGCGCCCTCGGCGATCCGGTCGAAGATCGGATGGAACCGGTCTTCGAGTTCGCGGTCGGTCACTGCCTCGGCCTCGATCGTTGAACTGCTCACGTGCCTGCTCCTCGGTGCGTCGACTATGTCGACACCACGATGGGCGAACGGGCCACGTGGGGGCACTACTTACGATCGTGCAGAGTCGAACGCTCGGCTCGCGCGGTCTGAGGTGCCGCTCTACCCGCACCGTGTACGTCGAGCCGACCGATCATCGACGGAGGAATCGATTGTCCCGGTGAAATCACTTGGAACAGCGGCCATATTCGCAGCCTCGCTAGCTTCCCGACCCGACGTCGATCGGCACACGAGGCGCCGAACGGCGATCACTGGCGATGGTTACCACGCATTCCACTCGCGTACCGAGAAGTGAACGAACGCCGGTGAGCTCGTCGATGCTCGTCTCGTCGAGAAACTGCTCCTCGATGCTCTGCTCGTCGAGCGACACGACCTCTTCGGAAACTTCGACGGGTGCCTTCGGTCCGCGCGTCGCCCACCAGCACAGGATTGCCCCGAGGCACACCACAGCGGTTCCCACCCAGAACGTGAGGCCGAGTGCCGTGGCCAACATCGACGACGAGAATGCGGCGGACAGTACAGGCGTGAAGTACGAGACAGCGGCGAGCAAGGTCATGTTTCCGCGGAGGATTCCGACATTCCACAAGGCGTAGCCGAAGCCGATCGCGCACGCCGCCACCACCGTCGCCGCGATCGCGGTGAAGCTCAGGTGCATCGGCTCGCGACCGGACGACAGGTACATGCACCAGAACGCCACAGCCGTCAGCACGAAGAACGGGGTGATGCCGTTGTTCCCGTTCGCGAACATCTTGGTGACGGTGCAGTAGCCCGACCAGATCACTGCGCCGGCGAACGCGAGCCCATAGCTCAGAGGATTCGAGCGCACGTTGTCGACGGTGCCTGCGACGTCCAGTCCGGCGTCACCGCCGAGAACGACGGCAATGCCGACTACCGACAGCACGATGCCGGGCAGGATCAGGCGCGAAGCCTTCTGTCCGGCGAACACGATCGCGAACACCACCGTCAGGCTCGGCCACAGATAGTTCACGATTCCGACTTCGATTGCCTGCCTCGGAGTGTCCGCCAGTCCGATTGCGAGGGCAAAGCACACCTCGTACGCGGCAAACATCACGGCACCGGTGACGAGATACGTCCGACTGAAGTCTTTGAACTTGGGCCATCCGACAGTCACCGACAACAGAATCGCGCAGCACGAGTAGATCATCGCAGCGCCGCCGATCGCCCCCAGGCTATCGGTGACCAGACGGATCATTCCGACCATCGAACTCCACAACACAATCGCCAACAGCCCCGCCGCGGTGGCACTTCCGCTCGACTTGGTCGCTCTCACAACAACACTCCTCCTTTACCGTGCTCGTGAACTCTCGGTGACACCGTCGCTCGGACCGATTCGACCGGAATGCAACGAGTTTCGCGCCCTGTCGCACAGGGAAACGACTGCCGCTGCAACCGAAGGTCTCGGTTGCACACCGGCAGTCGATGACACCGCCGCTTACATTGCGGTAATACGAATGTAATCTGTGATCACATACGCGACAAGGTCGTTGATGCGTGAGACACGCCACTGTCGAGGTACGGAACGTTCAGACCGATTGAATTCGCACAGATTTCGACGCTCGAGCGCCGGAAGAACACTAGGTCCGGGCAGGACAGGGTGTTGAATGTTGTTGGCACTCGGCGTAGCCGGCGGCAGGCTTCATCGGACACGGCACGCGTGTAGCCGGCGCGAACCGCCAGATCGGCGTCGCACTCGTCGACACTCTCGAAGAGTCTCCTCGGCCATCGGCCGCAAGCGCCCGCGGCGGGAGACGACGGCAAGGAAGTCGCCCCGAGGATCTGCGCGCCCCATCGAAAAGATGAGGTCGTGAACTTGTCCGCGACCTTCCCGAGAAGCGTCTAACGCACGGGCAGATCGCTGCCGTCGGGAGAGAGGGAGTCGATGGCATGCACGATGCCCGAACGCTCCGGATATCTGAGCGTGAGCGTGCAGGTCTGACTCATTTCATCTCCTCGGGTGTTGATATATCAGTTCAACACTATATGGCTATCAGCATCGTGCAAGGTAGCGGGGTCGGGGGGTCCCGGTCGCAAGACATCACATCGAGGGTTGTGTGATCTGTGATCTCATCCTATTCTGTGTGACGAGACGCACATCACATCGACGTGAGGGTCTGAATCGCGATCTTCATCGCGTCTCACGGTGCAGATACCGCTGCCCTTCAGTGCATCGGGATCCACCAGAGCGCCAGTGCAGGACGTCGCGCTCGACGCTCGACTCATCTCTTTCACACCGACCACGACAGGCACCCCGAGCACACGTCTTACCGGGGTCCAACGTCAAGCCAGACCAGAAACGTCAACGAGGAGCTCGATATGGTCACCAATCCGCTGGACGACGCGCCACTGTCCAGGTTTCACAAGAAGCTTGCCGTGTTCTCGTCGGGAGGACCGTTCCTGGACGGATTCGTCTTGTCCATCATCGGTGTCGCGATGATCCAGATCGCGGATCAGTGGGGCCTGTCGTCCGTGGAGCAGGGACTGGTCGGCGCATCGTCGCTGATCGGCATCCTCCTCGGTGCATTCGCCGGCGGTTGGTTGACCGATCGTTTCGGGCGAGAAGTCTTGTTCACCGTCGACTTGATCGCGATCGCCGCATTCTCGGTCGCACAGTTCTTCGTCCAGGACGTGATCTGGCTGATCGTGCTCCGCCTGCTCATCGGCATGGCCGTCGGCGCGGACTACCCGATCGCCACGTCGCTACTGACGGAGTTCACCCCTCGCAAGTACCGCGGGCCGTTCCTCGGCGCATTCGTCGCCATGTGGTTCGTCGGCGCTGCAGCGGCGTACGTCGTGGGCCAGATACTTGCCGAAACAGGAAACGACAACGCCTGGCGCTGGATGCTCGCCAGCGCCACGGTGCCTGCAGTGCTGATCGTGGTAGCCCGCGTAGGCACTCCCGAGTCGCCGCGCTGGTTGGTGGGCAAGGGCAGGATCGACGAAGCCAACAAGGTGCTGCGTAAGGTGTTCGGCCCAGGCGTCTCCGTCGCCGACCTCCCCGTGGAGGACGAGAACAGCGTCAGCGTCAAGGAGCTCGTCCGTTCCGGATACGGAAAGCGGATGGCATTCATTACTCTGTTCTGGACCTGCTCGATCGTCCCCCTGTTTGCCGTCTACGCGTTTGCGCCAGCCATTCTCAGCGCCCTCAAACTGGAAGAAGATGCGGCACATATCGGTTCTGCCGTCATCACGATCCTGTTCCTGGTCGGATGCATCATCGCTCTGTTCCTCGTCAACCGGATGGGACGCCGCCCCCTCCTGATTCACAGCTTCCTCTGGGCCGGTCTGGCACTGCTGTTGATGGGAGTGTTCCCCGAGGCCCCCACCTCGATCATCATGGTCTTCTTCGCTGCCTACGCCGTACTGATCGGCGGCACGCAGATCCTGCAGTGGGTCTACCCGAACGAGCTCTTCCCCACCGAGATCCGTGGCACCGCAGTCGGTATGGCCTCCTCTCTGAGCCGCATCGGTGCGGCAGTCGGAACATTCCTCGTACCACTGTCCCTCAGCGGCCTCGGCATCGGAGCGACGATGCTCATCGCCGCGGTGATCACGTTGCTCGGAGCTGTGCTGTCCCACTTCTGGGCACCGGAAACCCGAGGACTGTCCTTGACCGAGAGCGCCTCGCTCGGGGTCGCCAGCTCACCGGTGTCGCCCGCACGAGCGTCCCAGTCCTGACGTCTACGCCTGATCTCGGTGCTGCGCTTCGAGGAGAGCCCGGATTCGATCCGTCGCATTGACGAGCGAATCGTGATTGACGCTCGCAGCCGCGACGTCGTCGCCTCGAAGCGCAGCCTCGACGAGACGCTCTTGAAAGACCACCAACGACTCGACGTCCCCGGAGTCCAGCGTGCCCCGGGCACCGACGATCTTGTAGGCCCTGCAGTGGTGCCACAGATTGCGAATCATGTTGACGAGCACCGGGTTATCGGTCGCACGATAGAGAATCGACAGCAGTTCCTCGTCGTGTTCCAACAATTCCACGACGCGGCCCTCGACGATCGCGACCCTCATCGCCTCGAATTCGGTCTTCATTCGCTCGGCGTCGGCGCGGGTGATTCGAGTGGCACCGAGCCGGGCAGCCTCGACCTCCAACAACAGTCGGACGTCGTAGACATGGACCAGCTCTGCGAAGCTCAGTCCCTTCACGACAGCACCCCGGTGCGGGACCCGCTCCGCGAGACCTGCCTCCTCGAGCCGGCGGATAGCCTCTCGAACCGGCATGACACTCGTGCCGACCTGGGCGGCGAGGTCGCGGATGCGCAATCTCGTCCCGGCAGGCATATCGCCATTCATGATCGATTGATGGATCATCGAGTACACCTGATCCGTCAGGAGAGTCGGCGCGACCTTCTGCGGAACGGTCGCCGGGGCGATCCCAGCGGGGCCTGAGCAGGACTCTCCCGAACGTTGGGTCGCACGGCTCGCAGCTCGTTCGCCCTCACGAGTAACCGATTCCATCGCAGTCATGTGGCCCTCGCCCCTCTCTCCCCGATCTCGACGTAGCCCGATCCGTCGCGGTCGGGTCTTCGCGCACGAGGCGCCGCCGATCACATCGCTCTTGTGTGATCTGTGATCACACTTTATCCTCAGTGGAGCGGATATGACCGGCATCACTGTTTTATCCCAGAGAACGACGCGTCCGGACTGCGTGTATCGCACGCAACCACTGCACGGCAGGTGCGCGCGTCCCGAATCACAACTTGCCACGAACACGCCACCACTCCCGGCGAGAGACATGGCCCCAGTGAAGGAGATATCGAAGTGCGAGATGTAGTTGTAGTCGGTGCCGGCCTCGCCGGTCTGTCGGCAGGCTGGCGGTTGCGTCACTGGGACACACTTGTCTTGGAGTCCGAGGAGCGCGTCGGTGGACGCATCCGTTCCGAACGTCGCGGGTCGTATTGGCTGAACTGGGGTGGCCACGTGTTCGCCGGCCCCGGATCGTCCACGGAAGCCCTGCTCAACGAGGCCGGGGTGATGTCGGTCGACATCCCCGGGTCGCTGCAGGCCCTCACGATGAACGGGAAGTTCCTCCGCAAGGGTCACATCGCCACATATCCGTTCCGGATCCCGATGTCGCTCTCGGCCCGGGTGGCAACCATGCGCGCCGGCATGAAGGTCGTTGCGGGCGTCGGAAAGTACACCGGAGTGGTGCGCAAGCGCGCCGGTGAGTCCGGAGCAATGCGCCAGCAGCGGATCTACGACTTCGCGAACGACGAATCCTTCCTCGACTTCGTCGGGGAGTTGCCGGAGGACGCGGCCGCACTGTTCAAGACCACCGTCACCCGATCCGCTGGAAACATGGACCAGATCTCGGCGGGCGCGGGCATCGGATACTTCAGCCTGGTGCTCGGCTTCGGGCAGGGCCTCAGCCGCGGCATCGTCGGCGGGCCGTCCACACTGACCGAAGCCCTCGCCGCGTCGCTGGGCGACCGCGTTCAGCTGGGTGCCGCGGTGCAGGAGGTCGTGCACAAGAAGGACTCGGTGATCGTGCGCTACCGCCAGGACGGACGCGACCACGAAGTCGAGGCGCGAACGGTCGTGCTGGCCACGACCGCGGACGTGTCCCACCGGGTCGGAGTCGACCTGCCGCAGGACCTGCGCGATGCGCTCTCTCAGATCAAGTACGGCCCCCACGTCAGCTCGGCGTTTCTCACCGACGAAACGACGGCGCAACCGTGGGACGACATCTACGCCATCGCCGCCCCCAAGCGTTCGTTCGCCATCGCGCTCAACCAGGCAAGCATCGTCCGCGGCACCGAGTCCGTCCGGCAGCCCGGCGGCAGCTTCATGACGTTCTCGCCTGCGGCGCTGGGTAGCGCCCTGCTCAACAAGAGCGACGACGAAGTGGTGGACACTCACCTCGCCGACCTCGAGCAGATCCTCGGGCCCGGGTTCTCCGACACCGTCGTGGAAGCCAAGGCCGCACGGTGGAAGAACGCGTCGCCCTACAGCTTCCCCGGTCGCGCAAAGCTTCAGCCCACCTTGACGCGCGGTGCCGGCCGAGTCTTCCTCGCCGGCGACTATCTCGGAACGCTCTACACGGAAACGTCGATCACGTCCGGGTTCTCCGCTGCTCAAGAGGTCGCCAGCGTGCTCGCCACCCATCGCCAGACTCGTCAACCAGAGATGCTCACCGTTCAGCCCGCCAGCGCCTGACCTTCCCCACACCAAACACTCGTCAACGATCTAGGAGTCATTTTCATGTCCAAGCAACTCAGCGGTGTCCTCACAGCATTGACCACCCCGTTCGACGCCGACGAGCTCATCGACACGGACAAGCTGAAGCTCGTGGTGGACCGCTCGATCAAGGCAGGCGTCGACGGTGTCGTCGCGGCAGGATCGACCGGTGAGGTCGGGGCGCTGTCGTCGGACGAACGCCTGCGTCTCGTCGACACGGTCATCGAGCACACCGACGGCCGGGTTCCCGTCATCGCCCAGACCGGTGCCACGACGACCGCAGAGGCCATCCGGCTCTCCCGCGCCGCCGAGAAGTCGGGCGCCGACGTGCTCATGCTGATCACACCGTTCTACGAGCCGCTCTCGACCGAAGAGACGGTGGCGTACATCAAGGATGTCGCTTCCGCCGTGGAGCTGCCGGTCATGCTGTACAACATCCCCGCGGTCACGGGTGTGAACCTCGATCCCAGCACTGTTCGCTCCCTGGCCGAAGAGGTCGACAACATTCGGTACATCAAGGACTCGAGCGCGAACTGGGAACAGGCACTGCAGCTGATCCACCACCACAGCGACGTGATCGGCACCTTCATCGGCTGGGACTCCTACATCTACAGCGCACTGGTCGAGGGCGCTGCCGGGGTCATGGCCGGTGCCGCAAACGTCGTTCCGGACGAGATCGTCGCAGTGAACCGGCTCATCGGCGAGGGCGACCTGCACGGCGCGCTCGCCAAGTGGAAGAACCTGTACCCGGTGATCGACGCGATGATCTCCGTTCCCTTCATCTCCGCCGTCAAAGCCGGTCTCGCTCTGCAGGGAGAACCGGTAGGAGCGCCCCGCCGGCCCACCGCAGAACTCCCCGCAGAGCAGGTCGAGAAGATCGGACAGGCACTGAAGACCCTCGCAGGGCGGACAGGGTAAATCATGGCAAGCCTGGACTGGGCCGAGATGCTCACGACCGTGGCGGACGCCATCTGGGGACCGATGGCCTACGTGGTCCTCGGCCTCGGGGTGGCGTACACCGTCGCCACCAGAGGCATCCAGTTCCGACGCATCCCGGACATGATCCGACAGCTGAAGGAATCCAGCGAAGGCGAAGGAGGACTGTCCTCCTTCCAGGCGCTTGTCCTCGCGCTCGCCAGCCGTGTGGGTGTCGGGAGCATCGCCGGTGTCGCAACAGCAGTCGGCGGTGGTGGACCGGGTGCCCTGCTGTGGATGGCCGTGACAGGACTGGTCGGTTGCACCGTCGGGTATGCCGAGGCAACCCTCGCGCAGGTGTTCAAACGTCAGGTGGAGGACGAGGACCGGAAGAAGGCCAACGAGGACATCGGCGGCATGCCGTACTACATCAAGTATGGACTGAAGCTCCCCAAGGTCGCGGGCCTCGTCGCGTTCCTCGGGCTGGTCGGCTACGGATTCATGTTCCCCGGATTCCAGGTCAGCACCATTGCCTCGAGTGCGGAGCTGGCATTCGGAACACCGACCTGGGTGCCGGCAGTGCTCATCACCGTGCTGATCGCTCTGGTGATCTTCGGCGGCACCACTCGAATCGTCAAGGTCACACAGACTCTCGTACCGATTCTCGCAATCGGATACCTGACGTTGGCGTTGGCGGTGATCGCCGCGAACATCGAGAATGTGCCGGAAGCGATCACGCTCATCGTGAACTCAGCGTTCGGTATCGACCCTGTACTGGGCGGCATCGCAGGCGCTGCAGTTGCATGGGGCGTGCGCCGGGCAGTCTTCGCATCGGCGAACGGAATCGGTGAGGCGACGTTCGCCGCGGCGGCGGCGCGGACGTCGCACCCCGGCAAGCAGGGTCTCGTCCAGACGTTCAGCATCTACATCGACGTGCTGCTGATCTGCATGGCAACAGGGCTGATGATGGTGGTGTCCGGGCAGTACAACGTCTCCGATGGTTCGGGCGGTTACCTCGTCCAGCACCTTCCGGGTGTGGAGGCCGGTCCGAACTGGGTCCAGAAGGCCATCGACACATTGGTGCCCGGGTGGGGCGCAGCGTTCATCGCGGTAGCCGTGTTCCTGTTCGGTTTCACCTGCCTCATCGTGTACTTCTACGTGGCCAACTCGAACCTGTTGTTCCTGCTTAACGGGCGGAAGGGGCCGGTGTCCAAGCTGGTCCTCAAACTCGGCACGCTCGCGATCGTGTTCGTAGGATCCGTCGTGAACGCAGGACTTGTCTGGGCGATCGGCGATATCGGGCTCGGGCTCATCGCCTGGGTCAACCTGATGTGCCTGGTACTACTCTTCCCGCTCGTCTACCGGGTCTACCGCGATTACGAACAACAGAAGAAGCGTGGACTCGACCCCGCGTTCGATCCCACAGCGCTCGGCATCGACGGAGCCGAGTTCTGGGAATCGAACACCGTCAACGGACACAGCGTCTCCCGGTGAGGAGTTTGCCGCAACTGTCCGTCACGCGATAGCTGATCACCCAGCGCAACCCGTTGCGGGCCGGCGCTTCTCGCGTCGGCCCGCATCATCCCAGTCGATCTTGGAGGTTCTTCCAGATGCCCAACACCACCCTCACCGGACATGTCGCTGTCAGCCGAGCACCTGGAGGTTCCTTGAACGTCCGGGACGACCTGCCCCCGACCCAGCACTACATCGCAGGAGCGTTCGACGTCGTCGACAACTCCGGTCCCCGCACCGACGTCGTCGACCCGAGTACCGAACAGGTCATCGCCGCGGTACCCCAGGGGACCGCGGCCGATGTCGACCGAGCGGTCGCAGCCGCGGTCGCAGCCAAGAACGACTGGGCCAGACTCGTTCCCAAGGAACGCTCCCTTCTGCTTCACCGCATCGCGGACAGAATCGAGCAGAACGCCGAGGTGCTGGCGCGGCTCGAATCCGCCAACACCGGAAAACCTTTCGAAGTCTCGAACGACGACGTCGCCGGTACCGTGGACACCTTCCGGTTCATGGCGGGCGCACTACGTGCGACCACGTCGATGGCTGCCGGAGACTACGCCGAGAACCACCTGTCGGTCATCCTGCGTGAACCGCTCGGTGTGGTCGGCGTCGTCACCCCGTGGAATTATCCGCTGCTGATGGCGGCGTGGAAGATCGCTCCGATCCTCGCGGCCGGAAACACGGTGGTGATCAAGCCGTCCGAACAGACCCCTTTGACGACACTGAAATTCGCCGAACTCGTCGGTGACCTGCTTCCGGCGGGCGTGTTCAATGTGGTGTCCGGACTCGGACCGACCGTGGGAGCGCGGCTGGCCGAGCATCCCGACGTCGACATGATCGCCCTGACCGGATCCGTGGGCAGCGGCAAGGCCGTCGCACGCGGGGCCGCAGACACGCTCAAGCGCGTCCATCTCGAATTGGGCGGCAAAGCACCCGTGGTGATCTTCGCCGACGCCGATCTCGACGACGCCGCGGTGTCGTTGCGTGCGGCGAGCTACTGGAACTCGGGCCAGGAATGTGGCGCAGCATGCCGGATTCTCGTGCACGAGTCGGTCGCCGAGGAGTTCACCCGGAAGCTGGTCGAGCAGGTGAGCACGTTCGTGGTCGGCGAGCCAGGAGCAGGTGACACCGTGGAAATCGGCCCTCTGGTGTCGAAGGCGCACTTCGAGCGGGTCACCGCATATCTGGAACGTGCGGCGCAGCAGGGAATCACCGCCGCAATCGGTGGATCTGCACTGGACGGACCCGGGTACTTCGTCGCACCGACCGTGCTCGTCGGAGTACCCGACGGCGCCGAGTGCGCTCGCGAGGAGATCTTCGGGCCGGTGGTCACCGTCGAGACGTTCACGGACGAGGACGAGGCGATCCGCCGCGCGAACGACGTCCCGTTCGGCCTCTCGGCATCGGTCTGGACCGAGAACGCCCGGCGCAGCCACGAAGTTGCCGCGCGGATCGACGCCGGAACGGTGTGGGTCAACTCCCATCTCGTGCTGGCCAACGAAGTTCCGTGGGGTGGGTTCAAGGGATCCGGCTACGGACGCGACCTGTCGATCTATGCCCTCGACGACTACTCGCGCACCAAGCACGTCATGCACAACCACGGTCGATAGTTCAACCCGAGGGTCGTCCTGCCCGGCGTCGACCGTCGTGCGAAACGTGGCGCCCGCCCTGTTCTCTGCGCAGGGCGGGCGCCGCAGCCGTATGCCCGGCGTCGCCCACACGGGAGGGGAACCCACCGTCGATATTGCTGCCGCTCACACCCTCTGGACAAGATCGGAGTAGTCATGAAGTCCACCGCTCTGACCACACACCTCTACGCGCCCTCGACCCAACTGTGGGATTGGCAGATGAACGCCACGTGCCGGAGCATGGGAACCGATCTGTTCTTCTCCCCCGACGGTGAAACGCGGGAGGCCCGGCGGTACCGGGAAAACTTCGCCACCCGAATCTGTCAGACCTGCCCGGTCCTCGAGCAATGCCGCACTCACGCGCAGACGGTGCGCGAGCCGTTCGGGATCTGGGGCGGTACCACGGAGTCCGAGCGCCGGTCCGGTGACGACGTCAGGCCCGGATCGACGAAAACCCCTCCCGCCGGAGGACGCCTGACGATCTCCGGCCGGCACCCCGGGCCGGGAAGACGCCACCGGCAGGCGTCGTCATCGTCGACGGTCCGATGACTCCTCCGCGAGGCGGCGTCAGAGACTAGGGAACAGTCCGAGGAATCTGCCGAGCACCAGACCGATGTGCAGTTCGAGACGATGCGCGCCCACCGTGAGGTCGAGTCCGGTGAGGTCCGCTCGGTCGTCAGTGGGCATCGAGGAAAGCCTGCTCGATGTCCGCGGGTATCCGGCCGCGCGAGGAGATCTCGTAGCCCTGCTGGACTGCCCATTCCCGGACTTCCTTGGCCGTGCCCCCGCCCCGGGGCCGTCGAGTGCGGGAACGGCGCGTCGGCCGTTCCTCCTCCTCGGGCTGCTCGGTCTCTTCGCCCTCGTCGTTCTCGCCCGTCACCTCGGACTGCTCGTCTCCTTCGTCCTCCGGCAACTCTCCGCCGTCCCACACCTGTTCGTCCTCCGCGGACTCGTCACCCGCAGGTTCTTCCTCGCTCTTTTCCGGCTCGACTACGCGGAGGTCGCGGTTCTCGCCCGACCTCCGCTTGGTGCCGGCCTCCTCGGCCACGCCACCCACGAGGTGTCCGGCGCTCGACTGGAGGCGGTTGTTCAGCGAATCGATGCGCGAGCTGGTCGCGGTGACCGCCGCGGCTTTCGCGGCGTTCATCAGCTCTCCCCGAATAGACTCGGTCAGCTTGGCGACCTCCGGGGAACTCGCGAGCTTCGCGGTCCAGCCCCTCAGTAGAAAGCCGGCCCCGACCGCCACCACCAAACGACCTTTGGTTTTCATCACCCTCACCCGCAGTTGCCGAGTTGTCACCCCGCACCTCGGCGTCGGTGGGCGGCGAGATACATCACGGAACCGTTCCCGGCGGGGTGCGTAAGCGGTGTTTACCCCGGACAGGGGCGCCTAATCATCATCACCTGGCGCTCATAGGACAAACACCAAACTCCACACCCTCCCCTGGGCCCGCGGCGCCCACTCGATCGGCGCGTCCGGGAGCTAGTCGTAGATGACGGCAAGTCCCCGGCGCTCGAGGTCGGCCAAACCGTCCCGCATGGTTTGGAGCTGTTCGGGTGAATGCCCCACCCAGTCCGTGATCTCGCCGACTATTCTCACGGGCTCCCGTGTGCGGTAGGAGCGGGTCGGATTTCCGGGAAACTTCTTGTCCGTCACGTTGGGGTCGTCCTCCAATGCGCCTTCCGGTTCCACGATGTAGATGCGCCCCCTGCCCTCGCCTAGAGCCAACTCCGCTCCCCACACTGCGGCATCCAATGTTTGCGTCACATAAACGTGGTTCGCGAGGCGCCCGACCCCGTAGTTCGACAGGTACCCGGGCACCAGCACATCACCCACCGAAAGGTCTGCCTTGGTGCCGTGAAGGAGCGCGCCCGACTCGTGCACTTCGAAAGGTTTCGTCACAACAACCCCATCCGTTGTTCTCGTCGGACGATTGTGCAGCACGTCAGGGGCCTTGCCGCAAGCCCCACTTCCCGCCATATAGTGAGAGTGGGAGAATCCGTAATGGGAGTTTGCTGCCATAATCGTCGACCGTATCGTCGTTCGCACAGTGAGATCCATTCGTGGACCCCACCGCCCAGCCAGTAACAGCCTGCCGGGCAGAGTGGATACAAGGGCGACGATGTCCTCCACCCGCAACGCAGCCCGCGGCGTCCTGGATCGGCCGCGGCGGTTCAGTGCCGTCGGATCCCCGGACAGGTTCGAGGAAACCAAGCTTCCGCTGCCGGACTCTGCAGGCACGCGGTCCGCGTCGTAGTGCCCGATTACCCACACCCACCGACTCAACGTGGACGGCGAATAGCGCGCTCCCTCTCTGTCGACGGTGTCGGCGGCATAGGCCACGTCGGCGGCGACGCGAGACCGGGTGCGACGGCAACGCACGGCGCCCGCGCGTCTCACCCCAGCCCAGAAGCCCGCCAGTCGCCGGCATAGACCCGGTCGGTCCGGTGCCGCGCCGAGGACCGGACCGGGCTTCAGGGCGGCTTGCACACCCATGCGAGGTCGAACGAAGATGGAACGGTGATCATCGAACGCAGCTCGGTCGTCGGCGCACCGATCGGGCAGGTGTGGGCGAGGGTCGTCGACCCGGAGGGGATCAACGACGAAATGCGTCCGTGGATGACGATGAGCATCCCGCGGGGTCGGGAGTCGCTCACCATCGACTCGGGCCCGGTCGGTGAGCCGCTCGGGCGGGCGTGGCTGCGGCTGTTCGGGCTGGTCCCGTTCGACTACGACGATCTGACCATCGCCGAACTCGAACCGTGTCGGCGGTTCCACGAGAAGTCGACGATGCTGAGCATGCGCCGGTGGGAGCACGAACGGACGCTGCGGCCCTTCGACGACGGGAGCACCGGCGTCCACGACCGGATCACGTTCGAGCCGAGGCTGCCGCTGGTGCCGCTGACGCCGGTGCTCGCCCGCGTCCTCGGCGCGTTCTTCGCCCACCGGCACCGCCGTCTGGTGCGACACTTCGACTGACATCCGCGCCCAATGTCACACCGGTGCAGTCGGACTGAACCAGTGTGACATTGGGCGCGACAACCGGGTCAGTGCGCCGTGTACCCACCGTCGACGACGAGTTCGGTGCCGGTGGTGAAGCCGGACTCGTCCGAGGCGAGGTAGAGCACCCCGTACGCGATCTCGTCGGGTTCCCCCTGCCGCGGGAGAGGGTTGCCCGAGACGAGTTGACGGTAGTACTCCTCCGGCCCGATCGCGCTGCCCTCGGCCGACCGCTGACTCATTGCCGTCCGCATCGACCCGGGGTGGATCGAGTTGACGCGAATTCCGTGCGGCCCGTACGTGACGGCGTCTGCCTTGCTCAGCAGTCGCACAGCACCTTTCGACGCGTGGTACAGCGGGACGTTGGAGCCTCCGGTCAGCCCGTGGATCGACGAGAAGTTCACGATGCTGCCCTTCTTCCGGCCGATCATGTGGGGCAGCACGTGCTTGGTGGTCAACCAGACACCCTTGACGTTGACGTCGAAGATCTGGTCGAACTCGGCGACCGACGCCTCGTGCGACGGCGCGGGCCGCCCGATGATGCCGGCGCAGTTGACCAGGATGTCGGGAACACCCACAGTCTCCACCACCGCTGCGACGGCCTCGGCGACGCCGGCCTCGTCGGTGACGTCGACCGCGAACGACGTGATCGCCGTCGAATCCCACGGCGCATCAGGCACTTTGAGGTCGAGGGCCGCGACCAGCGCGCCCTCTCGTGCGAGCATCCGCGCGGTCGCGCCACCCAGGTCACCGTTCGCCCCCGTGACGACGGCGACCTTCCCTGCCACTCGACCCGTCACGACCTGCCTCCCACTGCAGCGACGGCCCACGGGCCGATCATCGGATTCCATTCGGTGATGTCGTACGACGCGACGAACCCGCGCGTCCGGAACGGGTCGCCCTCGACGACGTCGACGACGTCCCGCTTGCCCGCGGCCTCGTAGATCATCGCCGCGCCGGGTTCTTCTCCTGCCGCGAACGGTCCGGACGCGAGGATCAGCCCGCGGTCGGTGGCGGCTTGCAGATGGATCTTGTGTTCGGGACGGTGCTCGTCCCGGCCGGCCGTGTCGCCGGTGTATACGTAGCGGACGAGGAAGAACGGCATGTCAGACCTCTTCCAGGACGGTCGGCTCGACGGACTCGCTGCGCAGCGACGCGAGGATCTCGGCGTCCCGGCCGATGGTGTATCCGAAGACGAGGGCGGGCCCGATGTTGGCGCCGTAGCCCGGGTAGCCGCCGCCGAAGATGCTCACGGCCGCGGACCCGGCGGCGAAAAGGCCGGGGATCGGCTGGTTGTCGTCGTTGAGGACCTGGCTGTGCCGGTCGACGGCCAGACCGGAATAGGCTCCGAGGTCGCCCATCTCGATCTTCGCGGCGTAGTACGGTCCCTTGTCGAGTGGCTCGAGGTTCGGGTTGGGCTGGTGTTCCATGTCGCCCTTGAAGTGGTGGAACCAGTTCGACCCGCGGTTGAACTTCGGGTCCTCGCCCTTGGCGGCTCCCGCGTTGAACTCGGCCAGGGTCTTCTTCAGCCCGGCGACGTCGACACCGATCTCGAGGGCGAGTTCCTCGACCGTGTCGGCTTTGTGGAGGAAACCGGTCTTCTTGAAATAGCCCTGCGGGATCGGCCACGGCTTGGCGTAGCCGATGCCGTACTTGTTCATGGCTTTCGAGTCGGCGATGATGTAGCCGAATGTCTCGTCCTGGCCGGCGTTGTCCTGAATCATCGCCATGCCGAAGTCGTGGTAGGAGCTCGACTCGTTGGCAAAGCGTTCGCCCTTGCGGTTCACCGCGATCAGTCCGGGAAGTCCGAATGCCCGCAGGTGCGGGAAGATCCGCTGTTGCCCGCGCAGACCGGTGAACACCGTCACCGGGGCCCACGCGGCCGGCTCGTGGACGTCGGTGTCGACGTGCCCGCCGAGCGGCGCGGCCAGGCGCACGTTGTCGCCGTCGTGCCCGACCGTGGGAGTGAAGTGGTTGTCGCCGTGCGGATCGTGACCCCAGTACTCGGCTCGCAGCGCCGGATCCGAGGAGTAACCGCCGGCCGCGATGACGACGCCGAGCCGTGCCTCGACCGTTCCCGCGTGCACGCCCCCGAGTACCGCCCCGGTGACGACCCCGTTCTCCGACTGCACAATCTTCGTCACCGGCGTCTCGGTCCACATCCGGATTCCGAGCTTCGCGGCGGACGACACCATCCGCACCATGAGCGAATTGCCGTTGGTCCGGTCGAACGATCGGCGGCAGAGGACCGTCTCGACCCACGTCTTGAGGAGCTTCTTCGACACGTAGGCAAACGATTTCCACGACTGGTTGGCGTGGAGGAACTGTGCGATGTCGGGCCCGACCTCGGGCATGTAACCGAAGACGGTGTAGGTGTCGAGGTAGGGGCGCAACCGCAGCCGGTTCTCGCCGAGGGTGCGCGCGTCGACCACCTTGCCGGAGATCGCGCGGCCCGACGGCTTCGCGCCCGGCGCGTCCATCTGGTAGTCCGGAGCCATTTCCGGATAGACGAATTCGACGTCGGTGTCGCACTCGAGCCAGTCGATGGCCTCGGGCACCTCGTCGAGGAACGTGTCGACCATCTCGGCCTTGTAACAGTCCTTGGCGAGGGCGCGGATGTAGGTTTCGATGTCCTGACGGGTGTCACCCTGCGCGACGCCCTGCTTGTTGCCGGGAACCCATGCCCAGCCGCCCGAGATCGCGGTGGTGCCGCCGAGCCACTGCGACTTCTCGGCGACGATGACGCTGTGGCCCTCGCTCGCCGCCTTGAGTGCGGCGGCCATGCCTGCGRCCCCGGATCCGATGACCAACAGGTCGCATTTGACAGTTTTCGAGCTCATGCTTGGACCTTCCCTGGAGAGTCGGCATTCGATCAGGCATCGGCGAAAGTTCTGGTGTGCAGTGACTTTCGAATCGCGATGCGTGATCGGTGACGGTGTGTTCGTGACAACCACTCTGACCGACTCGAGACCCGAGCCACAGCGCGACTCCAATGGATGGAAAGGGTTTCTGTCAGTGCCGCGATCCGCGCGTCATCGCCCGGGTGATGCCGCGCGACGCCGTCGTCAGCGCCGCGACCACCGACTGCGGGTTGGCCTGATCGTGCGGTATGACGACGGACAGGGCGGCGATCACCCTGCCGCCGTCGGTGTCCCGCACGGGCACAGCGACTCCCGTCGCTCCGGGTGTGATGAGACCTGCGGCTACCGCGAAGTGCTGGTGCCGGACCTCGGCGAGAAGACGTCGCATCTGTTCGGGGTCGGTGACCGTGGCGTCGGTGTAGCGCTCGAGCGGCTGCGACAGCAGTTCGTCCTGCACGTCACGGGACGCGTTGGCCATCAGGACCAGACCGGACGAGCAGGCGTGCACCGGCAGACGTCCGGCGATCTTGGTGACGTTGACGACGGACCCGCGGGTGGAGAGCCGTTCGACGAACAGCACCTCGTTGCCGTCGAGGATGCCCAGTTGGGTGTGTTGCTTGATCGCGGCGTTCACGTCTTCCATGAACGGCATCGCGGCTTCGCGCAGGCTCAGGGTGTGTGAGCCGCGGGACCCCAGTTCCCACATCCGCACGCCGATGCTGATTCGGGTGTCGTTGCGTTCGAGGAGGCGGTACTTCACGAGTTCCCCGACGATGCGGTGCGCCGTCGCGACGGGGAGGTCGGATCGACGCGCGATGTCGGACACCGACAGGGACGGTGTGTCCGCGTCGAATGAGGACAAGACCCTCACGACGCGGGCAGTGACCGATTCTCCTGTCGGTGTCCGTGACATCGCCCTATTGTCCTCCGGCTACTCCCGAGGGGTCGACGGACGCCCGAGGTCGGCCAGCGGCACCCGGTACGTCTCACGGGCGGTGAAGGCGGCGACGGACGAGACCAGCATGCAGAGCGCCGTGAACACCGCGACGGGGATCCACGCGTTCACCCCGGTGCCCAGGAGTGCCCAGCCGATCGCCGGGGCGAAGCCGGCGATGAGGAAGCCGATCTGCGTACCGACCGCGAAACCGGAGTAGCGCACGGGCGCCGCGAACATCTCGGTGAAGAAGCTCGGCCACAGACCGTTCACCATCGAGTAGAACAGCGTCATCGTGAGCAGTGCGGCGAGGAAGATCAGCGGAATGGAGCCGACCGAGATGGCCCAGAAGTACCCGAAAATCGTCACGGCGCACCCGAGGGCACCGGTGATCCAGACGGGGCGGCGTCCGACGCGGTCCGACAGCTTGGCGAGCAGCGGGATCGCGACGATGGAGCCCGCGATCGACACCGACGACGCCCACAGCATCGTGGTGCGGTCGATGCCGACGTCGGGTCCGGTGGCGTAGGCGAGCCCGAAGACCGTGAACACCGTCTGCCCGACCGCGAACAGCGAGCACAGCGCGATCCGCAGCACGTCCCGCCACTGGGTGGTCACGACGGTGACGACGGGCAGCTTCTGCACTTCCGCGTGCTCGCGTGACTCCTCGAACACCGGGGTCTCGTCGAGCTTGGTGCGCACGAAGTAGGCGACCACGAGCATCACGGCGCTGCACCAGAACGGGATTCGCCAACCCCAGCTGTCGAGTTGGTCCTTCGGCAGCGCGGCGACGGGGATGAAGACGAGGGTCGCGAGGACCATCCCGGCGGCATATCCCGTCATGGTGAAGCTGGTGAAGAACGCCCGCCGCCCCTCGGGTGAGTGCTCGAGCGTGAGGGTGCTGGCGCCGGCGGCCTCACCGCCCGCGGAGAACCCCTGCGCGAGGCGGCACAGCACGAGGAGGATCGGGGCGGCGATGCCGATCTGCTCGTACGTGGGCAGGAATCCGATCGCGAGACTGGACAGACCCATGATGAGCAGGGTCAGCAGCAGAATCTTCTTGCGGCCCAGCTTGTCTCCGAAATGTCCCAGCACTATTCCGCCGACGGGCCGGGCCACGTAGCCCACGCCGAACGTCGCGAGCGCGGCGACCGTCCCGATCGCGTCGTTGCCGGCCGGGAAGAACGTGTGCCCGAAGACGAGGGCCGCGGCGGATCCGTAGATGAAGAAATCGTAGTACTCGAGCGCACTTCCGAGGAACGACGCGAGCGCCGCCTTCTTCGGCGTCTTCGCGACCTCGGTGGGTGTCGCGGTCGTCGGGCTGTCGTGCGTGACGGCGGATACGTTCATCGACTCTCCTGCGATCGGGCCTGGCGTGGTGTGACACAACGTGCCAACCGCACCTACGCGTGCGCAACGTCACATCCATCCATTGGAAAGCCGGCCTCGCGCCCCGGGCGAACGGGACGGTCGTTGCGTCAGATCGAACGAGCGTCCCGTTCGTCCGGGGACGGCAACGGCTACGGCTGCACCGGGGACAACTCCCAGCCGGTGCTCATGTCGCGGGCAAGGTCGGGCACCCGCCGCAGCACCCGCTGGCTCTCGACGAAGTCGCGGAACGGGATGGCCAGCAGGGCCCGCAACTCTCCCGGACGACCCTCGGCCAGCCGCTGGTAGGACGACGCGATGTCACTGACGATGTACTGCCAGCGCGGTTCGCGATCGGCCCAGTTGAAACCGGGCAGGGGCGTGCGGAGACGGTAGGCCGAGCCGTTCACGTCGCCGTCGACCGACATCGGCACAACCTGTCCCGGTGCGCGCGAGCCGGGAACCGACGGTTGCGCCGCGACGGTGGTGGCGTACGTGAGCGCGCGGCCGACGCCGTCACGGGCTGCCGCGGTGACGTCCCACTGATCGGCGATGATCTGATTCTGCTCGCGCGACGCCATCCGGAACAGCGCGTCCGCGTACCCCGCCGGAGTACCGGAGAAGATGCCGCTCCACGCGATCTGGGCGTTGTCGTCGAGCAGTCCGGCGGCGGCCATCTCCTCGACAGCGGCCGTGCCCTCGTGCAGGTACGCCTCGTGCATGGGCACCATGTCGAAGTAGATGTGCTTCTGCATCATCAGCAGGCGCTTCTGGTACCAGTCCATGTCCTCGGCGGTCATCGCCGGGCCGACGGTGGCGAGCGTTCTCGGGTCCGCAGGCAGGAGCGTCATCGCCTCGCCGGGCAACCCCCGGACCGTCGACGCGACGGCGTTGCCGAGGGTGTGGACGGCGTCGACCCCGAGCACGGTGCGGCCGAGGTCGAGGTCCCAGAAGCCGGCGGCGAACGACCCTCCCGCCAACCCGGCCATGCCGGACCAGTAGAGCTCGGTGCGCTGGAGTTGGTACCGGCCGTAGCTCTCGTAGACCCGGTCGACCACCGCTGCGTTGGCGATCAGCCCTGCGTTCGGATCCCAGGCGGCCAGGTCGATGCCGGACGCCTCGGATCCTCGAGCGAGCCAATACTGTTGCAGAAGAGCGGAATACCGCGTCGGAGCGACACCGTCGGAGCGGGCGGCCGCCAGCGCGGCGCCGAGTACGGCGGAGTCGGTGGGCAGCCGGGGGTCGAGTCCGCCGATGGTCTCCGCCGCCGCGTTCGCCGGTGTGATGTCGAGCAGGCCCTCATAGTCGGTGGCGTGCGCGACGATCGGCGTCGGCGCCACGAGCGCGACCACCCCGAGCAGCGCGACGAGCACCGCGCGGATCGTCGTGGTGCGGACCCACGGTGATTGGCAGTGCACAGCACCGGGCATGTCAGGTATTTAACAACATATATGTTATGGCGTCAGGGGTTTGCCCGGATTGCCGCCGGCGCAATGCAATCCCAGGTCAGCGCACGTGAGTGGCAAAGCGTGCCCCCGGACGCCTTGCCACTCACATAGGCTGGGGACCGAGCTGGCCCAGCACGGCCGAGAGGATGGTGTGCGCGCTGCCGATGACGGACTCGATCGGCTGCGGGTTCTCCGACAGCACCCATTGCTGGGCGATCATCAGCACGGCTCCCACCAGTCCGGTCGCGAGAGTGCGCAGGTGGAAGTCGGGGAAGGCGGTCCGGTCGACGGCCGGACCGATGACGACGAGAACGGCGTCCACGAACGACAGGGTGACGCGGCGATAGGCGTTGTCGACCTCCGGCCCGACACCGAGGACCTCCTGGAATGCGATCCGCGGGATTCGTGGGTCGTCGGCGACGGATCGGAAGAACGCGGTCAGCGCACCGCGAACCCGCGCATCGAGATCGGCGCCGCCGTCCCCCGCACCGCGCAGGACGCTGTCCCGCAGACGGTCGGTCACACTCGCGTACGCGGCCAGGAGCAGGGCCTCGCTGCCGTCGAAGGACTCGTAGAAGTAGCGCTTGGTGAGCCCGGCGGTCGAACAGATCTTCTCCACCGTCGCGGACCGGTAACCGCTGGTCCCGAACACTTCGACGGCCGCATCGACGAGGCGCACGCGGCGCTCTTCCTGACGCTGGCGCGGACCCGCACCGCGGTAGGTGCGGCCCGTGTCGTCGAGCCTGGGCGAACTCACGACCCCCATATTGACACCGTCCAGTTCCAGATACAAACTGACACCGAACGGTGCCAGATCACACGCCAGGAGATCCCATGCCCACGCTCAGGAACAAAGTCGCACTCGTCACCGGAGCCGCGCGGGGCATCGGCGCAGAAACGTCGCGCGCCCTCGCCCGCAAGGGCGTCAAACTGGTTCTGATCGATCTGGACGCCGAACCGCTGAAGGCGCTCGCCGCCGAACTCGGCGACGACGTCGCGGTCGCCGCGGCCGCCGACGTGTGCGATCTGGCCGCCGTGCAGAAGGCCGTCGACGCCGGTGTCGCGAAGTTCGGCGGCATCGACCTCGTACTCGCGAACGCCGGCATCGCCAGTTTCGGCTCGGTCCTGCACGTCGATCCGGCCACGTTCAAGCGGGTCATCGACATCAACATTCTCGGCGTCTTCCACACCGTCCGCGCTGCACTGCCGTCCGTGATCGAACGCAAGGGCTACATCCTCGTCGTCTCGTCGTTCGCCGCGTTCGCGCCCGTGGCCGGGTTGACCGCCTACAACGCGAGCAAGGCCGGCATCGAGCAYTTCGCCAACGCCCTSCGYCTCGARGTCGCGCACCACGGCGTCACCGTGGGCTCGGCCCACATGTCGTGGATCGACACACCACTCGTCCAGGACGCGAAAGCCGACCTCACCGCGTTCAACCAATTTCTCGCCTCGCTGCCGGGACCGCTCGGCAAGACGACATCGGTGGGCTCCTGCGTCGACGCGTTCGTGGATGCCCTGGCCAAGCGGAAACGCCGGGTCTACGTGCCCCGGTGGGTCGGAATCTTCGCCTGGCTGAAGGCGGTGGTGACGTCGCGGATCGGGGACCGCGCCCTGCTGCCGCCCGTTCCCCGGATTCTTCCGTTGATGGACGAGGAGGCCGCGAAACTCGGCCGGTCCACCAGCGCACGTAATGTCGCTCTCGGCGACGTCGCCGTAGACCCGAAGTAACCACCCTTCCCCGCCAGCGAGAGAGTGTTCATGTCACACACCGAGACCGCCGCCGAGACCACCGGGGCGAAGACGCCCGTCGAACACGTCGACGTGCTGATCATCGGGGCCGGACTGTCCGGGATCGGTGCCGCGTACCACCTGCAGGACAACTTTCCCCGACGGACCTACGCGATCCTGGAGAGCCGCGAATCGATCGGCGGCACGTGGGACCTGTTCCGCTACCCCGGCATTCGCTCCGACTCCGACATGTACACCCTCGGCTACCGGTTCAAGCCGTGGTCGGGTGAGAAGTCCATCGCGGATGGGCCGTCGATTCTCGAGTACGTCCGCACAACCGCCGCCGAGCACGGGATCGACCGGAACATCCGGTTCCAGCACAAGGTCGTTCGTGCCGAGTGGTCCACCGCCGATTCGCGCTGGACGGTCGACGCCGAGCGCACAGACACCGGCGAGACGGTCCGGTTCACCGCCGACTTCCTGATGTCCTGCAGCGGCTACTACCGTTACGACGAGGGCTACACCCCCGAGTTCCCCGGGCTCGACCGCTTCGGTGGTCGCGTCGTGCACCCGCAGCAGTGGCCCGAGGACCTCGACTATGCGGGCAAGCGGGTCGTCATCATCGGCAGCGGCGCCACCGCGGTGACGCTGGCGCCGTCCATGGCCGCCGACGCCGCACACGTGACGATGCTGCAGCGGTCGCCCACCTACATCATCTCGATGCCGGCGAAGGACAAGCTGGCCAACAGGCTGCGACGTCACCTGCCCGCCAAGCTCGCCTACGACCTCACCCGCCTGAAGAACGCATCGGTCGCCACCGCGATCTACCAACTGTGCCAGCGATACCCGGAATTCATGAAGGGCCGCATCCGGCAACTCCAGGAGAAGTGGCTGCCGAAGGGGTACGACATCGACACCCACTTCACGCCCCGATACAACCCGTGGGATCAGCGACTGTGCCTGGTGCCCAACGGGGATCTGTTCCGCGCCATTCGGAACGACGAGGTGTCGATCGTGACCGATCACATCGACACCTTCACCGAAACCGGGATCACGCTGAAGTCCGGTGAGGAATTGCACGCCGATGTGGTCGTCACCGCAACAGGTTTGAACCTGCTCGCGTTCGGCGGGATGACGCTCGCCGTCGACGGCCACGACATCGACCTCACCGAAACCATGGCGTACAAGGGAATGATGCTCAGCGGGGTGCCCAACTTCGCGTTCGTCATCGGGTACACCAACGCGTCCTGGACGCTCAAGGCCGACCTGGTGTGCGAGTATGTCTGCCGTCTGCTCGCGCACATGGACGCGAACGGCTTCACGCAGTGCGCCCCGGAGCGCGACAGTTCGGTCGAGGAGGAGCCGTTCCTCGACTTCGCCGCCGGATACGTGCTGCGGTCGGTGGAATCTTTCCCGAAGCAGGGTTCGAAAGCGCCGTGGCGGCTGCGGATGAACTACTTCCGCGACCTGGTTGCGCTGCGGCACGGCAAGATCCTGGACGACGCGATGGCGTTCCGCCCGTGAGTACTTGTTAACCGCCCGCGGTTAACAAGTACTCACGGGCCCGCGGCCTCGCTCTCGCGCAGCGCCTTGCCCTCCTGCACGTACTGCTCGTACTTCTCGGCGTTCTTGTCGGAGACCCGCGTATCGCGGGCCGGCAATTGCAGTTCGTCCTCGGCCGGAATGCCAGCCTGCAATTCCCGTCCGCGTTCGAGTTCGGCGTCCAGTTCGGCGCCGAAGAGCAACGCCAGGTTGGTGATCCAGAGCCAGAGCAGGAACACGATCACGCCGGCCAGGGAGCCGTACGTCTTGTTGTAGCTGCCGAAGTTGGCGACGTACAGACCGAACAGGACCGACGCCACGATCCACGTCACGATGGCGAGGAACGCGCCGGCGCTGATCCAGCGGAACTTGGGTTGCTTCACGTTGGGCGTGACGTAGTAGAGGATGGCCACGGCCACCACGACGATGCCGAGGACGAACGGCCAGCGGGCAATGTTCCACACGGTCAGGGCGGTGTCGCCGAATCCGATTGTGTCACCCACCGAGCGTGCGACGGGGCCGCTCAGGGCGAGCATCGCCGCAGCGGCCGCGACCAGGACCAGGCCGACGATGGTGACGGCCAGCATCTGGGGCCGGAGCTTCCACACGGGACGCCCCTCTTCGACCTCGTACATGCGGTTCATCGCGCGTCCGAACGCCCCGATGTAGCCTGACGCCGACCACACCGCACCCAGCAGGCCGAGGACGAGAGCCATTCCCGCGGTCGGTGCTGCGACCAGTTGCGCGATGGGGTCGCGCAACGTGTCCACGGCGGAGGACGGCCCGAGGTCGTCGACCATCTGCAGGACCGCGTCGGTGGTGCGCTGTCCCTGACCGAACACTCCCAGCAACGAGACCAGCGCCAGCAGCGCAGGAAACAGCGAGAGGACCGCGTAGTACGTCAGAGCGGCGGCCAGGTCGGTGCACTGGTCGCGCGTGAACTCGTGCGCCGTCTTCCTGATGACGTACCACCAGGACGGTTTCGTCAGGTCCGCGGGCGAATCCGGCTTACGCGGATCGTCGGGTTCCGGTTCGGCGTGCTGATCGTCGTTCATCGGTCACGCCTACCCGGAACGCAGGTCGGGGAAACTGGGGCCTTATTCGCGGTCGGTGCCTGCGGTGAAGTTCGCGACGACCTCTGCCGCGATCTCCCGAAGTTTGACGTTGCGGTTCTGCGAATAGGAAGCGAGTTTGTCGAAGGCGGTGTCGGCGTCGCACTGGAAGGCGGCCATCGTCAGCCCGACAGCTTGGCTGAGGGTTGTTCGCGTATCCAGTGCTTTGCGCAGTTGTTCCGTTTCGAGCTCGCTGTCCGTGACCAGAGTTTCACGAAGCCACGACATTTCGAGATGAACACGCACCCGCGCGACGAGTTCGCTCGGCTGAAACGGTTTGACGATGTAGTCGTCGGCGCCGTGGTTCAGTCCGTCGATGGTCGACTCCGTTCCCGCTCGGGCGGTGAGCAGAACGACCGGGAGCCGTGCCGTCGACTGCTCCGATCGCAGCTCGCGGAGGAAGTCGATGCCGTCGCGACCGGGAAGCATGATGTCGCTGAGCACGAGATGCGGCGTGCGGACGGCGACGCGCTTCAGCGCGGACTCCGCGTCGGCGACGGCGTCGACGTGCCAGCCCTGCTCGTGCAGCAATCGTGTGAGATAGGCCCGCAGGTCCGGATGGTCTTCGACGAGCAGGATGCGGCGGCGGTCCGCTCCGGGTTCGGTCGACGGCGCGACCTCGGCGAACGGTTCCCGCTGGTCGATGTCGCCGAAGGACGTCACCGCGCCGACGGGTCGGTCGTCTGCCCGCGGGGTCACGCCGTCCGGCGCCGGGACCCGCGGTAGGCGGACGGTGAAGGTGCTGCCCCGGCCCGGTGCGCTGTCGAGATCGACGGAACCACCGAGTGCAGCGGCGAAATCGGCCACCAGGGAAAGCCCGATGCCGACGCCGCCTGATCCGCCGGCCTCGACGCGATAGAACCTGTCGAATACGCGTTCCCGTTCTTCGGCGGGAATGCCCACACCCGTGTCGGTCACGCTGAGCACCAGCCGGCCGGCGTCCTGGCGGAGCGCCACGGATACGGATCCGGACCGGGTGTACTTGACCGCGTTCGACACGAGGTTCAGCACGATCTTCACCCACATCTCGCGGTCCACTTCGACCGGACCGGCGCCTTCGTCGATGTCGGCCCGGAGCGCGAGTCCGGCCTGCACGGCGGCGGAATCGAACATGCTCACGCATTCGGCGGTCAACCGGCCGACATCGGTCGGCTCCGGGCGGGGCAGCAGCTGGCCGGCTTCCGCCTTGGACAGATCGAGAAGGTCGTCGACGAGCTGCTGTAGCCGGACCGCTGCCCGGTGGGCGGCCGCGATAGCGTCACGCTGATCTGCGGGCGACTCGTCCCCGGTCCGCTCTCGCAGAGTCTCGAGGGGGCCCAGCAGCAAGGTCAACGGGGTACGGAACTCGTGACTGACGTTCTGGAAGAACCGCGTCTTCGCCGCGTCCAGTTCCGCCAGCGCAGCCGCGCGGTCCCGTTCGAACTCGTAGGCCAGAGCGTCCGAGATCAGCGTCGACACCTTTGCCGTCACCAACTCGGCGAAGCCCCGATACGCGTCGTCGAACGCGCGATACGGACTGATCCCGAGCACGAGCACACCCACCGGCTCCGCGTGACCCGTCACGATCAACGGACACAGCCGCACCTCCGTCACCGCCTTCGACCCGGCGGACTCGAACTCGCCCGGCACCCGGACACGGTGGCTGGTGACGTCGGTCGCCGGGATCCGGGCGGGCCTGAACTCGCCGTCGTCGTCCACTCCGACGGCACCGACGAGCACGAGGTCGTCGGCGGCGTCGTCGCCCGAGCCGCCGGCGACCTCCCGGCGGAGGTAGATCGCGGCCAGCGGAACGTCTTGTCCGCTGTCGCCGAGTACCCGCACGACCGCACGGCAGGCGTCGACGAGCGGATCGTCGCCGCCCGCGGTGGATACCGTGCCCAGTTGCCGCAGCGTCTCCAGTCGCCGCTCCCCGAGCACGGTCGCGGTCACGTCGGTCGTCGCCACAAAGATGCCGGCGACGTTCCCGTCCTCGTCCTGCACCGGACTGTAGGAGAACGTCCAGTACGTCTCCTCGAGGTACCCGTGCCGCAGCAGGTACAGCGGCCGATTCTCCGTGTAGGTCGCCGCGCCGCCCGACATCACCTGCTCGGCGAGCGGTCCCACCTCGTCCCAGATCTCCGCCCAGCACTGCGCCCCGGGTTCGCCGATCGCGGCGGGATACTTGACGCCGAGGACCCGGGTGTACGGGTCGTTGAAGATCTGCACGAGCTCAGGACCCCACCAGAGCAACATCGGGACCTCGGAGGGCAGCACCGTGCGTACCGCCGCCCGCAACTCGACAGACCAGGTCTCGACCGGGCCCAGCGGCGTGGCCGCCCAATCGGTGCGGCGTAGCCGCTCCCGTGTCTCGCCCGGCCCGGCGAACAACCGCTCCGCCGACCAGGAATTACCGAAACCCGAGCCAGTCACATCCATGGACCTTTCGCCCACTGCCGGTCGCCCGGACCCTTCCAGTTGTCAACAGAGAAATCATGGCCCAGTACCGCGTGCAACCGCCACTTCTGTATTCCGACATTCGGAAGCGAAGTTGGAAACGAGTGACCCGTCCGCCACGGTAGGTGAGTCGTGAGCCACATCACAGCCCACCTCCGAGGAAGAACAGGTCCCGCGCATGCAATTCGACCTACGCGAACGCATCGACAACAGCCCGATGACGCGCTACCAATGGGGCGCCATCGCCATCTGCGGTCTACTCAACGTGCTCGACGGCTTCGACGTCCTCGTCATGGCGTTCACCGCCCAGTCGGTATCGCAGGAGTGGGATCTGTCCGGCTCGGTCGTCGGCCTCCTGCTCAGCGCCGGACTGTTCGGCATGGCCGCGGGATCGCTGTTCCTGGCGCCGTGGGCTGACACCATCGGCCGCCGCGCCATGATCCTGCTGTGCCTGGCACTCGCGTCGACGGGCATGCTGCTGTCGGCGGTCAGCCAGAACGCGATGCAACTCGGCCTGCTCCGCGCCCTCACCGGCGTCGGCATCGGCGGAATCCTCGCCAGCAGCAACGTCATCGCCAGTGAGTACGCGTCGAACCGCTGGCGCGGGCTCGCGGTGAGTCTCAACTCCACCGGCTACGCCGTCGGCGCCACCCTCGGCGGAATCATCGCCGTCGTCCTGCAGAACTCGCTCGGCTGGCGCTCGGTGTTCCTGTTCGGCGGACTGTGCACGGCGGCCATCATCCCCGTCGTCTACGCCCGGCTCCCCGAATCGATCGACTTCCTGCTCGTCCGGCGACCGGCCAACGCACTCGACCGGATCAATGCCTTCGCCCAGCGGGTCGGTCAGCCGCGACTCGACGAGCTGCCCGCACCGCGTGCCGCCGCCACCGCCGACGCCGGATTCGCGATGCGCGTCCTGCTGTCACCGCAGCGCCGCCGCAGCACACTCCTGGTGTGGTTCGCATTCTTCATGGCGATGTTCGGCTTCTACTTCGTCACCAGCTGGACCCCGAAACTGCTGGTCGAGGCGGGCATGTCCGCGAACCAGGGCGTCACCGGCGGAGTGCTCCTCAACCTCGGCGGCATCTTCGGCGCCACCCTGCTCGGGGCGCTGTCCGCACGTTTCGCCCTGAAGCGTGTGCTTATCGCCTACATGGCGATCGCGGGCGTACTGCTCGTCGTCTTCGTTCCCGCCACCGCGTCCATCGTCATCGCGTTCGGGCTCGGCGCCCTGATCGGCGTCTTCGCCAACGGCTGCATCGCCGGGCTGTACGCGATCACGCCGTCGGTCTACTCGCCCGCCGTCCGGGCCACCGGCGTCGGCTGGGGCATCGGCATCGGCCGCGTCGGCGCCATCGCGTCCCCGATCGTCGCGGGCGCCCTCCTCGACCGCGACTGGTCGCCCACCCAGCTGTACATCCTCGTGGCCGTGTCCTTCGTCCTCGCCGGACTCGCCGTGTCGCGACTGCGGTTCGAGAAGACCGGCGTGGACGCCGGGGACGCCACCGCGGATGCGCCGCTGACCACCCACTGAGGCGGCTCCGCCACCCGTGCGCCTTTCTGGTTGCTGGAACAACCAGAAAGGCGCACCGGCCCGGAGGGCCTAGATCCCGACCTTCGACAGGATCGCCGTCATCGCCGCCTGGACGCCGGTGGAC
>NZ_JBFUGT010000035.1:0-48718 GCF_056402775.1 Rhodococcus sp. P3_B8 | reverse complement strand
GTTCACCACCGAGGAGGACGCGGTCCGGCTCGGCAACGACACCGAGTACGGCCTCGCCGCCGGAGTCCGGACGTCGGACGCTGCCCGCGGCGAACGGGTGGTGCGCCGCCTGCGCCACGGGACCGTGTGGCTCAACGACTTCGGCTACTACACCGCGGCGGCGGAATGGGGCGGATTCAAGAAGTCCGGCAACGGGCGCGAACTCGGACCGGCCGGGCTCTCCGAATACCAGGAAGTCAAACACATCTGGAACAACACGACCTCGCCTCTCGCGGGTTGGTTCACCGCGACCTGACGTGCTCCCGGCAGGGGCGCGCGAGCAGGCCTACTCACCTTCTCAGGAAGTGATCGAATGACCAGTACCGACAATACGACCGGCGATCACGACAGTGGACTCGAGGAGTTCGGCTACAAGGAGTCCCTCGATCGCAGTATCGGCAAGTTCGCGAGCTTCGCCGCGGGCGTCAGCTACATCTCCATCCTGACCGGCACTTTCCAGTTGTTCTACTTCGGATTCGGCACCGCAGGCCCCGCCTACCTGTGGTCGTGGCCGCTGGTGTTCGTCGGCCAGCTCGCCGTGGCGCTCTGCTTCATGGAGCTGGCCGCCAAGTATCCGATCGCCGGCTCCGTGTACAACTGGGCGAAGACGCTCGGCAGCAGAGTAGTGGGGTGGTCCGCGGGCTGGCTGATGCTCACCGCGTCGATCGTCACCCTGTCGGCCGTTGTGCTGGCGCTGCAGCTCAACCTGCCGCGGCTGTGGAGCGGCTTCCAGATCGTCGGTGACGGCACCGGAGAACACGACTTCGCCACCAACGCCGTCATTCTCGGGACGGTGATGATCGGCTTCACCACCGTCGTCAACGCGCTCGGTGTCCGTCTGATGGCGATGATCAACAGCGCAGGGGTGTTCATCGAGATCATCGCGGCGGTGCTGATCGCGATCATCCTCGCCGCCAACATGACCCGCGGCCCGCAGGTGTTCTTCTCCACCCACGGGTACGGCGCAGACGAAAGCGGTGGATACCTCGGCGCGTTCCTGGTGGCGACGCTCGCGTCGGGCTACGTGATGTACGGCTTCGACACCGCGAGTTCGCTGGGCGAGGAGACGGTCGAACCCCGCCGCACCGCCCCCAAGGCGATCTTCCGTGCGATCCTCGCGTCGTTCGTGATCGGCGGCGCGATCCTCGTGTTCGCCGTGATGGCGGCACCCGACCTCGACGACCCGAAGATCGGCGCGTCCGACGGCAGCCTGCAGTACATCGTGGAACAGGTGATGTGGGGTCCGCTGGGCACGATCTTCCTGGTGTGCATCGTGATCGCGGTGACGGTCTGCTCGCTGGCGGTGCACACCGCCGCGATCCGGCTGACCTTCGCCATGGCCCGCGACAACGCACTCCCGTTCGGTGAGCGGCTCGCCCGCGTCCACCCGCGGACGCGGACGCCCGTCGTGCCTGCGGTGACCATCGGGGTGGTGGCCGCGCTGATCCTGGTGGTCAACATCGGTCAACCGCACATCTTCACCGTGCTCACGTCGATCGCGATCATCATGATCTACCTGGCCTACCTGATGGTCACCGGACCGATGCTGAAGAAACGGCTGCGGGGTGAGTGGCCGCCGCGGGACCTGCAGGAGGGCGGCTACTTCACGATGGGCAGATGGGGACTGCCCGTCAACATCGTCGCACTCGTCTGGGGAATCGGGATGGCCCTCAACCTCGCGTGGCCACGCGAGGCCGTGTACGGCGAACCTTGGTACAACACCTGGGGCGCCTTCGTCTACATCGGCATCATCCTCGGGTTCGGCCTGCTGTGGTACCTCACCACCGGCCGGCACCACATCGGAACGTTGACGTCACACTGCGCGGCGGTGGTAACGACCGCGCCGGAATCCGAACCGAACGACAAGGAGCTCGCCCGATGACCGACGGCGAATCGAAGAGCACTGCAGGGGAATTCGACTACGTGATCGCGGGCGGTGGCAGCGCGGGCTGCGCACTCGCAGCACGTCTGAGCGAAGACCCGTCGGTAACGGTGTGCCTGCTCGAGGCGGGCCCGTCCGACGTCGGGGACCGGGCGATCCTCGAGCTGTCCCAATGGATGCATCTGCTCGACTCCGGGTACGACTGGGACTACCCCGTCGAGCCACAGGAGAAGGGCAACAGCTTCATGCGGCACGCCCGGGCCAAGGTCCTCGGTGGCTGCTCGTCCCACAACTCGTGTATCGCATTCTGGCCGCCGGCCGAGGCACTCGACGACTGGGAGGCAATGGGGGCGTCGGGTTGGGGTGCGCGCGACATCCTCCCGTACGTCAGCCGGCTCGAGAGCAACGACGCCCCCGGCGATGGGCACGGCCGCAGCGGGCCCGTGCGGCTGCGGGACGTCCCGCCGAACGACCCCTGCGGCCGAGCGGTTCTCGACGCCGCCGCCGCGGTCGGTCTGCCGACCGTCGCATTCAACCGCGGCGGAACGGTGCTCAACGGTGCCGGATGGTTCCAGATCAACGCGTCCGAGGACGGCACCCGGATGTCGTCGTCGCACGCCTACCTGCACCCGATCCTCGGGACCCGGCCCAACCTGGAGGTCCGGACCGGCTGCTGGGTGAGCGAGATCCTGTTCGACGAACAGCAGACGGCGACGGGCGTCCGGTACCAGCGTCCCGACCTCACCGGCTACGACACGGTGTCGGCGCGACGGGAGGTGGTGGTGACGGCCGGGGCCATCGACACCCCGAAACTCCTGATGCTGTCGGGTATCGGCCCGGCGGAGCATCTCGCGGAGTTCGGGATCCCCGTGCGCGTCGACTCGCCCGGTGTCGGATCGAACCTCGACGATCACGTCGAGGGCCTCGTGTTCTGGGAGGCGTCCCAGCCGATGGTCACCGAATCGACGCAGTGGTGGGAGATCGGCCTGTTCGCGACCACCCGGGAGGGCCTGAACCATCCCGACCTGATGATGCACTACGGCAGCGTCCCGTTCGACATGAACACCCTGCGGTGGGGTTACCCGACCACCGACAACGGATTCTGCCTGACACCCAACGTCACTCAGGGCCGCTCCCGCGGAACGGTCCGGCTGCGGTCGCGGGACTTCCGCGACCGCGCGAAGGTCGACCCCCGATACTTCACCGACAGCGAGGGCCATGACGACCGGGTGATGCTGTCCGGGGTGAAGCTGGCCCGCGAGATCGCCGAGCAGAAGGCGCTACGCGGGTGGATTGCCCGCGAACTGGCGCCGGGACCCGACGCGGTGACGGACGCCGAAATCCTCGACTACATCCACAAGACCCACAACACGGTGTATCACCCCGCGGGCACGGCCCGCATGGGCGCCGTCGACGATCCGATGGCGGTGCTCGACCCGGAACTGCGCGTCAAGGGGGTTCGAGGACTGCGGGTGGTCGACGCGTCGGCGATGCCGAAACTGCCGCACGTCAACCCGAACATCACGGTCATGACGATGGCCGAGAGGTGCGCGGATCTGCTCCGCGGCCGGGCCGGGTCCGGGCTGCGGGCGGCGGAGTCGGCGTTGTCCGAGGTCTGATCCGGGCGTCGATCGCCTCGGCGGTCCTTCGCCAGATCTCGCTCTCCGGATCGATGACGGTGAAGTGATCGCCGGGCCCCTCGATCCGGACGGCGTCGTCGGGGGTCGTCGCGGCGGCGTCGTGGTATTCCCTGCTCATCTCCAGCATGTCCGGCTCGTCGTCGACGGCGCACACCACCAGCTGAGCGGTGCCCAGCGGCAGTCGCTCGATCGGCGACGACCGTTCGTACGTCGCACGGTCGCCGGCCCGGTCGCCGCCGACGGCGTCCGCCACCGCGCCCTCGCCGAGGTGGCGTTCGCCGGCGAGTCGCAGATTCAGCACCCCGGCGAGGCTGACGGCCAGTGCCGGACGAACCGCTGCGTCCTCGGTCGCGGCGTCGGCGGCGGCGCGGAGCGCAAGCTGAGCACCGGCCGAGTGGCCGAGAATCACGACCCGCTCCGGGTCCGCCTCCGGCACCGTCGCGACGGCCTGCACGGCGTCGGCGACATCGGACGCCATTGCTGCCCATCGGTTCTCCGTGCCCCGCCGGTACTCGACATTCCAGGTGACGTACCCGCGGGCCGTCAGGTCGACAGCCAACGCATCCATCAAGTCGGACTCCCAACGCGGACGCCAGAATCCGCCGTGGATCAGCACGGCGACGGGGAAGGGGCCGTCGCCGCCCGGGATCCGCAGTTCCACTCGCTGATCGGGGTGGTCGCCGTAGCGGACGGTCCGTCCGGGATGGAAGCGGTGGTGATACCAACTGTCGACGGCGTAGCGGAGTCCGTCGAGTCCGCGCCCCCGGATGTGGACCCGGGTGCCCGGCGAGCGGTCGGCCTCGCACTCCCCGAAATCGACGCGGATCGCCCCGCCGGCCGGGGCGGTGAAGGAGGCCCCGGCACCGGGCACGGCGATGAACTCGCCTCGCCCCGCCGCCGACCGCACGGCCCGCTCCAACCCGGCGGTGTCCGCGGCGAACATCAACCCACCGGTCAGGCCGCGCGCATCCAGCGCCCGGCCCACGAGTTCCTCCGCGGTTCCACGGTGCGCCACCACGCCGGGGGCGAAGACGATGTCGACTCTGCGCGCTGGTTCGCTCACCGGGTCACCGTACGTACCCGTGACGACATCTGGCCACGGGTGTTCGTGTCCTGGGTGAGGTGGCTCTGTGCGTGGTCTTCTCTCGGATGCGCGCTGAGTCGGTGCGCACGGACGGCGAAGCCGCATAATTGAGGGTGCGAGGTGAGGTCGGTGCGGCAGACGCCCTGGTTGGCCACGACGGTATTCGTCGGGTCGGTTGCTGTCCTGCTCGCATTCCACACCGGCGGCGGTGCGTCGAGCGAACCCGACAGGGACGCGACGCGCATGCTCGATCCCGCCGGGCCGGTCCTCGTCCTCACTCCGCCGCGCGGGCAGCCGGGCGACCGCATTCAATATCACGCGACGAGTCTTCCGACCTGTGGCGGGCCGTGGGCGGTGGAGTTCGGCGATCGTGTCCTGGGCGAGACCCGTCAGGTCGGCAGCGTCGCCGACTTCCGCGCGGCGGTGCCGAACCGCGGCAGTCGCGGTTTCCAGGTGGCCGGTCTGAGGTGTCTGCCGACCCCGTCCATGGTGGTGCAGACGTCGTTCGAGGTGCTCCCGGTGACACGCTCGTCGGAGCCGACCACCACCTGGATGCTGCCGCCACCAGAGCTACCGACGCGGACGACGAGACCCACACCGACGACCACCACCACGATCACAGCTCCTGCTGACGCGGAACGGTAAGCGTCGGTTGGGGCCGTGACGTCTGGTCAATCGCCGAGCTACGAAGCGCGTATTCGACAACTGTAGCGGTCGCCACGATTATGTAATATGGAGGGCGGAGCCCGGAACTCGAACACCAGCAGTGAGGACGGTCATGGGCGTGCAGGCCAACACCAGAGCCATCGAGAAAGACATCGTCACCGACTTCAGCGAGCGGATGAGCTACGCCTCGTACCTCGACCTCGACACCCTGCTGAGCGCGCAGAAACCGGTGAGCCGGCCGGAGCATCACGACGAACTGCTGTTCATCATCCAGCACCAGACCACCGAACTCTGGTTGAAGCTCGTCCTGCACGAAACGCTCGCCGCCCGGGCGGCTTTCGACGAGGACGAGATCGGCCGGGCGCTCAAGTGCGTGGCCCGCGTCAAGCACATCCAGAAGACGCTGACCGAACAGTGGTCGGTGCTGGCCACGCTGACCCCCACCGAGTACTCGGAGTTCCGCCGGTTCCTCGGCAATTCGTCCGGGTTCCAGTCCTACCAGTACCGCGCCGTCGAGTTCGTGCTCGGCAACAAGAACGCCGGAATGCTTGCGGTGTTCGACGCCGATCCCGCCGCCCACGATCTGCTCGAACGGCTCCTCGCCGAGCCGAGCCTGTACGACGCGTTCTGGCAATGTCTGGCGCGGCTCGGGTACGACGTGCCGGCCTCCGCGCTGGACCGCGACGTGACCGCCGCCTACACAGTGAACGAGGATTTGCTGCCCCTGATCAAGTTCGTCTACGAGAACCACGACGAACACTGGGCCGTCTACGAGGCCTTCGAGGAGTTCGTCGACCTCGAGGAGAACTTTCAGCTGTGGCGCTTCCGTCACATGCGCACGGTGCTGCGGACCATCGGCATGAAATCCGGAACGGGAGGGTCCAGCGGAGTGGGATTCCTGCAGAAGGCGCTGGACCTGACGTTCTTCCCGGAACTGCTGGCCGTGCGCACCGAGATCGGACGATGATGACCACCTCGACCGATGTGCCGGCTGCCCGCGCCGCCGAACTCGACGCCGTGGACCCGCTGCGCCCGTACCGCGACCTGTTCATCGGCGCCGACGACCCCTCGGTGCCCGCCTATCTCGACGGCAACTCGCTCGGCCGACCCACCAAGGCGAGCGCCGAGCGGATAGGCGTCTTCGTCACCCAGTCGTGGGGTGGCCGGCTCATCCGCGGGTGGGACGAGGAGTGGTACGACCTGCCGATCACGATCGGTGACACACTCGCGAGGGTGGCGCTCGGCGCGGCCGCCGGGCAGACCACCATCGGCGACTCGACGACGGTCCTGCTGTACAAACTCGCGCGAGGTGCGCTCGCGTTGCGGCCGGACCGCACCGAGGTCGTCGTGGACCGCGACAACTTTCCGACGGACCGGTACGTGCTCGAGGCCGTCGCGGGAGAACTCGGGCTCACGCTCCGGTGGATCGAGTCCGATACCCGGGGCGGCGTCACCGTCGACGACCTGAAGTCCGTGGTCTCCGAACGCACCGCGCTCGTCGTGCTCAGCCACGTCGCCTACCGCTCCGGGTACCTGGTCGACGCCGCCGGCGCCGCTCGCGTGACACACGACGCCGGTGCGCTCCTGCTGCTCGACCTGTGTCACTCCGTCGGCTCGGTTCCCCTCGAACTCGACACGTGGGGTGTCGATCTGGCGGTCGGGTGCACGTACAAGTATCTGAACGGCGGACCGGGATCACCGGCGTTCGCCTACGTTCGTGCCGACCATCAGCAGGACTTCGTGCAGCCGATCTGGGGCTGGATGGGCCGCGACAACCCGTTCGCGATGGAGCAGGGCTACCGCCCGGCGCCCGGCATCCGGCGGGTGATCAGCGGAACGCCGTCGGTCCTCGGCATGATCGCGCTGCAGGACACCCTCGCACTCCTCGACGAGGTCGGCATGGACGCCGTGCGCGCCAAGTCGATCGCGCTCACCGAGTACGCACTCGACCTCGTGCGCGAATTTCTGGTTCCGCTGGGTGCGGAGATCGGGTCGCCGGAGGATTCCGCCGAACGGGGTGGTCACGTCATCATCGACCACCCGCGGTTCCAGACCGTCGTCGAGCGACTGTGGACGAAGGGCGTCATCCCCGACTTCCGGGCCCCGCAGGGGCTTCGGCTCGGCCTGAGCCCGTTGAGTACCAGCTTCGGTGAGGTGTGCGCCGGGATACTCGCGATCCGTGATGAACTCACCGACTGAACCGGCGAGCGCGATCCTCGACGACTTCGATTCGCGGCCCGGCAGCGCGACGTCGCTGATCCGCACGGTCCTCGGCGCGTACGTGCGCGACCTCGGCGGGTGGGTGGCGATCGCCGACTTCGTGGAATTGATGCAGGCCGTCGGTATCCCGTCCGAATCGACGCGCATCGCGGTGGCCCGCCTGAAGAAGAAGGGGGTGCTACGGCCGCTGACCCGCGACGGGCGGAGCGGGTACGAGGTGACCGAGCAGGCCGAGGCGATGTTCAGGCGCGGCGATCCGCGGATCTTCGGCTTCCGTCAGATGGCGGACACCGACCCCTGGCGGCTGATCTCGTTCACCATCCCCGAATCGCAACGGGCGGTGCGGCACCAGTTGCGCAGGCGACTCGGCTGGATCGGCTGCGGAACCGTGTCGCCCGGCCTGTGGATCGCCCCCGAGTACCTCGCCGGCGAGGTCCAGGACATCGTCGCCGCGCTGGGCCTGTCCGAGTACGTGACCACGTTCGTGTCCACGGCGGTGTTCGTCCCCGATTCGATGGGGGCCGCGGCGACGCGGTGGTGGGATCTGGGCGGCATCGCCGGGCGGCACCGCGACTTCCTGGACCGCCACCGGGTCGCGCTGTCTGCCGCAGAGGAGGTGTCGCCGCGCGACGCGTTCGTCCGCTTCGTCCCGCTGCTCGACGAATGGCGCATCATCCCGTACATCGACCCGGGCCTGCCTACCGGGATGCTGCCCGCGGACTGGCCCGGCGCCGACAGCGTCCGCCTGTTCGCGTCGGCGCGGGACCGCTACCTCGACGGGAGCCGCGACTGGGTGCGGACCGTGCAGTCGCGGCTACCCGTGTGAGGTGCTATCCGAGGAATTCCTCGCCGATGTTCTTGGCCCACTCCTCGGCCTGATCCTTCGGGCGGATCGAGCTGGACCCGTCGTGCCTGCCGTGTTCGCCCACCTGGACCGCGCCGAGGGAGACGAGCTTCTCCGCGATGATCTCGCCGCCGCGGTTGTAGGTCTCCTCGTACACCTTGTCGCCGAGGCCGAACAGCGCGAACTGCACACCGGTGAGGTCGGGTTGGTCCTCCTCGAGACCCTCGAAGAAGGGTTCCGCGCCGGTGGGCAGCTCGCCCTCACCGTAGGTGGAGCACACGATGACGTGGAAATTCTCGGGGTCGAGGTCGCCCGCGTCGAACTCCATCATGTCGTACAGGGACGTGTCGCCGTAGTCGCCGAGCACGTCGGCGATGTTGTCGGCCACCAGTTCGGAGGTTCCGCCCTCGCTGCCGTACAGAATCACCACTGCCATTGTTCTTGCTCCTCGTGAGTTGCTGCCGACGTGGTCAGTACACGTCGCGCAGGTAGCGCTTTTCCTTCTTGAGCGTGGTCACGTAGTCGGCGGCCTGCTCGGTGGAAAGGGTGCCATGGGTGGCGACGACCTCGTGCAGGGCCCGGTCGACGTCCTTCGCCATCCGGGTGGCGTCGCCACAGACGTAGAAGTGGCCGCCGTCCTCGAGCCAGGCGAACAACTCCGCGCCGTTCTCGACCATCCGGTTCTGCACATAGATCTTCTCCGCCTGGTCGCGGGAGAAGGCGAGGTCGAGTCGGGTGAGGAGACCACTGTCGCTCATCGCGCCGATCTCGTCCTCGTAGATGTAGTCCGACGCTCGGTGCTGGTCGCCGAAGAACAGCCAGTTGCGTCCCGACGCGCCCCGCGCCTGCCGTTCCTGCAGAAACGCGCGGAACGGCGCGATGCCGGTGCCGGGGCCGACCATGATCATCGGTGCGTCGTCGTTCGCGGGGACGCGGAACGACTTGTTCTTCGACACGAAGATCCCGCCGCTGCCGCCCTCGGCGATCCGATCGGCGAGGAACGTGGAGCACACGCCGCCGCGGTCGCGTCCGGCCGAGCTGTGGCGGACGCTGGCGACGGTCAGGTGCACGCTGCCGGGGTTGGCGAGTGGGCTGGACGAGATGGAATACGCCCTGTGCTGCAACGGCTTCAGCAGCCCGACGAACTCGTCCGCGGTCAGGGTCACCGACGGTTCGAGGAGCAGCAGGTCGAGCACGTCCTTGCCCCACAACCAGGCGTCGAGGGCTTCCTTGTCGCCGTGCCGCAGCACGTGGCTCAGTTCTTCGTCGCCCGCCCGCTTCTCGATCTCGTCGATGAATTCGTGGCTCGGCGTGGAGATCTCGTACCCGTGCAGCAGGAGATCGCTGAACGGCCGCTCCTTACCGGTGACGGCGGCATCCGCCGGGATGCCCAGCCGGGACACCAGGGCGTCGACGAGCGCGGGATCGTTTATCGGCATCACACCGAGCGCGTCACCGGCCTCGTACTCGAGACCGCTGTCGGCGAGCGCGAACTCGTAGTGCCGGATCTCCTTCGCGGACGTGTCACTCGACAGCCGCCGGTTCACGGAGAGCGTGGACGCGTAGGGGTTCTTGCGGTTCCACTGCGACCGCTTCCGGGCCGGCTTCGTCTCGGGCTCGGCGACATCGGCGACGGGGGACTCGCCGCGAATGCCCTCGACGGCCGCGAACAGGGGGAGGGTGTCGGCGACCCACGCGGCGGCGGTGTCCTCGTAGTCGACGTCGCAGTCGACGCGCGGAGTGACGCGGCGGGCACCGAGCTGCTCGAGCCGGGTGTCGATCATCTTGCCGGCCTGGCAGTACCCGTCGTAGCCGGTGTCGCCGAGCGCGAGGACGGCGAAGTCGGTGTTCTCCAGTCGCGGCGCGGTCTCCGCCGCCAGCGCCTGCCAGAACAGCTCGGCGTTGTCCGGCATCTCACCCTCACCGTAGGTGGAGGTGACGACGAGGACGCGGTGCATGGCGGCGAGGGCGTCCGTGTCGACGTCGTCGAGCGCGCTCACCACCGGCGCGAAGCCCTGCGAACGGGCCGCGGCCGCAGCGTCTTCCGCGACACCCTCGGCGTTCCCGGTCTGGCTGCCATACAGCACGTGCATGGCGGGCAACTGCCCACCGCCCGCCGCAGCAGGCGCGTCGGAGCCGCCGACGACCAGGCGCGAACTCATGCCGGCGAGGAAGCCGGTGAGCCACACGCGCTGGTCCTCGCTGAACGGGGCGTCCTGGGGGATGTAGGGCAATTTCATGAGGGGACCACGTCTCTCGTGGGGATTAGATCGGGGAGAGCGTGCTGCGCGAACAGCTCCTCGAAACCGGGCAGCCGGCCGATCTTGTCGACGTTCTTGGCGTCCTGGTGCAGGATCCAGCCGTACGTGCCGGGGGCGTCGATGGACCGCACGTTGCGGCGGCGCAGCGCATCCTTGTAGTCGGCGAGACGCTTGGCCGCCACCATCACGGCCAGGTCCTCGTCGCTGTAGTCCTTCAACGCTTCCCGCGCGTACCGCTGCAACCGCTGCATGAGGAAGAAGTCCTCGGTGAGCAGCAGGTTGCGGACGGCCTTGTCGACCGCCGGATCGGACGGATCCGCGGCACCCGGCAGCTTGGACAGCGCCATCTCCTGCGCCGCGTTCAGCACCGTGTAGTTGTTCAGCAGCGCGAACATGGCCTCGGTGTCGGCCTCGCCGTAGCCGGGCACGGCGCCGTCCAGCACCGCGTGACCGTCCCGGTAGTCCAGCTTGAACTTGCGCACCTGGTGCGCGACCAGTGCGGCGGCGAGTTCGTCGGCGAGGTCCTTGCGGGGCTTGGCCTTCAGGATCTCGTCGCTGTCCTGGTACTGCAGCAGCGCGCGCGGCATGCCGTACACGAAGTGGTGCTGTTCGGTCTCCCAGTTCTCGAGCAACCAGGCCGCCTTGGCGGAACCGGTGGCCTCGAGGTGCCACCCGAGCAGCACGTGCACGGCCTGACGGTGCAGCGCCGCGTGCTCGTCGTCGCCGGTGATGGAGCCGAGCAGGATCGAGTCCGCGCTGGCCTTGCCGGGCAGCTTGCCCTCGGGGTCGTATTGGTAGACGAAGCCACCGCTCATCCCGTTGCCGACGCCCTTGCCGAAGCCGCCGAGGTTGAGGACGGCGCCGTTGGTCATGTACTCGCAGGCGAAGTCGCCGACGCCCTCGACCACCGCGGTGGCACCCGAATTGCGGACGGCGAACCGGTCGCCCGCCTGACCCTCGACGAACGTGCGTCCACCGGTGGCGCCGAACAGTGCGAAGTTGCCGATCAGCACGTTGCCGCCGTGCAGGTCGGAGCCGCCACCGGGCGAGCGCACGACGATGCTGCCGCCGTTGGCGCCCTTGCCGACGCCGTCGTTGGCGGTGCCGGTGTGGACGAGGGTCATGCCGTCGTTGCAGAACGCACCGTACGACAGGCCCGCGGATCCGGACGTGGCGATCCGGACGCTGCCGTCGCGCAGGTAGCCGCGGCCGCGCTCGTCGCGGAGCACCGCGGGCAGTTCGACGTCGGTGAGCTCGTGGTTCAGCATCCGCTCGATGTCGACCGCCAGCTGGGCGCCGACGCTCTTGTTGCGGTTGCTCAGGTGCACCCCGTCGCCGAGCTCGACCGTGGCCTCGCCCTGCTCGACCACTGCGGCGCGCAGCTGCACGAGCCAGCCGTCGTCGAGGGTGTAGTCCTTCTCCAGGTACACCGGATCGCCGATGGTCACTTCCTCGACCACGGCGAGCATCGCGCGCAGGTCGAGCTGGCCGACGCTCGACGGGTGGTCGAGGAGCTGCAGCAGATCGGAGCGGCCCCGGGCCTCGCGCAGCGAGGACATCCCCAGCTCGGCCAGCACCTCGCGGGTCTCGTGCGCGATGTTCAGCAGGTACTGCGCCATCGCCCGCGGATCACCGTCGAACAGTTCGGGATTGGTGGTCAGACCGGCGGGGCACTTGACGTTGCAGTTCTTGGCCATGACGCACTTGAGCATCATCAGCGCGGTGGTACCGAACTCGAAGCTGTCGGCGCCGAGCAGCGCCGACTTCACGACGTCGCTCGCCGTCTGGTGCGCCCCTGAGCACCGGAGCAGCACCTTCTGCCGCAACCCGTTGGCGCACAACGCCTGATGAACCTCGGCGACACCGATCTCCGCCGAACGGCCGGCGTACTTGAGGCTGGTCACCGCCGCGGCACCGGTGCCGCCGGTGTTGCCCGCGACGTTGATGACGTCGGCGCCGGCCTTCGCGACACCCACCGCGATGGTGCCGATGCCCTCCGAGGACACGAGCTTGACGATGACGCGGACCCGCGCCGCCTTGCAGTCGTGGATCAGCTGCGCGAGGTCCTCGATGGAGTACGTGTCGTGATGCGGTGGGGGAGAGACGAGTTCGACACCGGGGGTGCCGCCACGCGCGGCCGCGATCTCGACGGTCACCTTGGGTGCGGGCAGCTGCCCGCCCTCGCCCGGCTTGGCGCCCTGCGCGATCTTGATCTCGAGTTCCTCGAGCATCGGGTCGGCCAAATACCCGGCCCACACACCGAAGCGGCCGGACGCGAACTGCTTGATCCGGGRACCGCGGATGGTGCCGTAGCGCGAGATGTGCTCGCCGCCCTCACCGCTGTTCGACATGCCGCCGACCATGTTGGTGCCGTGCGCGACGGCCTCGTGCGCGTTGGAGTTCAACGCGCCGTGGCTCATGGCGCCGGACGTGAGGAAYGGGGTGATCTCGCTGGCCTTCTGCACCTGCTCGATCGGCAGGCTCGCCGGAGCGGTGCGCAGCAGCGACAGACATCGCAGCGCCTCACCGGACGTGCGCACGAGCAGGGCATCGCCGTCCACGCTGTGCTCGAGGAGGTCGTCGCCGAACCGCATCGCCAGCGATTCGCCGAGCGCCGCCAGCACACGGGCCTCGCCCGCGTGGGGGCCGGTGAGCCGCAACCGGAACCGGTCCTCGCCGAGGGCCTCGGATTCGAGTCCGCGCACCGCGAAGCTGTTGTTGCCCTTGCGGGAGAAGCGGCCCATCTGCTTGCGGAACTCGGCTGCCGTGGTGAGGAACGTGACGTCCGCAGGCAGATCCAGCACGTCGCGCAGCGCTGCGGGACGACGGGTGCGCTCCTCGGCCATCGTCCGCGCGAACGCGCGGTAGCCGGGGGTGATCTCGAAGCGGTCGATCGCCTCGGGTGTCAGCTTCTGGAAGCCGGCGTTGCGGTAGGCGTCGTCGTCGAGACCGAACGCGTCCTTGAGCCGGTTCAGCGGCAGCAGTCGCAGCGATTCCGTGTGGTCCTGCGTGCCCGCCGTGTCGAACGAGATGGGCTCCTCGGTGAGGTCGACGAAGCCACGTACGGCCGCCGTGCCGTACGAGTGACCGGCGCCTTCCGCGCGCTCCTTGAACAGACCGAGCAGCGGGACGTCCTTCTCCCCGGTGACCGTCAGGGCGCGCTGGTGCCAGTCGGCGACGGCCTGCGCGATGACGGCGAACCCGACACCACCCACCGGCGTCTTCACGTTCGCGAAGTAGCGGCGCAGCACCCGGTCGTCGGTGTCGAGGTAGTTGGGTTCGAAGAACTCGCCGCCGATGTAGCTTTCGGCGGTGCACAGGCCGACCCGGCCCATCGTCTTCATCAGCGACTTCTCGGCGGCCTTCGCGAACCGCTTGAACGCCACATCCGCCTCGTCGGCGAACTTCTCCTCGGCGCGCAGACGGACGGCGAGCGGGTAGATCGCGGCGGCGCCGAAACCGAGGGCGGCGGCCACATGGTGCGACGACGAGATCTGACCGCTCTCGGCGACAACGGACACCCGTAGGCGCAGGCCCTCCTCGATCAGCCGCTGGTTGACGGCGGAGATCGCCACGATCATCGGCAGCGCGGCGCGGTCGGTGGCCACGTGACGGTCGGTGACGATCGCGATGCCGCCCTGCTCGCGGGCGAACGCCTCCACCTCGTCGCACAGCCCGTCGACCGCGGCCTCGAGCGCGGCCGCATTGGCGGCGGAGTCACCGTGGACGGGGGTGTACAGCATCGGGAAACGCTGCACCGGCGTCTCGGACTGCTTGCGGATCCGCAGCATGTCCATGTGGGTGAGGATCGGCGACGGCACCACGATCTGCGGCGCCGACCGCGCCCCGCTGTTCGGCTTGGCGCCCAGCGCGACGCGCAGCGTCATGCCGTCGGCCTCGCGGATGCTGTCGAGCGAAGGGTTTGTGACCTGGGCGAACCGCTGCGAGAAGTACTTGGCCACCCCGCCTTCCTGATCGGAGAGCGCGTTGATGGCGTTGCCGTAGCCCATCGCGGAGATCTTCTCCTGACCCGACGCGAGCATCGGGTCCATCATGAACTTGAAGCTTTCCTGGTTGTGCGAGTACGCGACGTAGCGCTGGGTGCGCTCGAGGTCGCCGTTGTACCGCAGCGGTCCCGGCTCGGCCTCGACCTCGGGCAGCGCCTCGATGGTCCGGCGAGCCTCCGCGACGAGCGTCGGGTAGTCGTTCCGGGAGGCGAGCAGCTCGAGTGCCTCGTCGGTGGAGTACGAGCGGCCCTCACGGTGGTCGAAGTACAGCATTCCGCCGGCCTCGATGCGTCCGCGGTGCAGGACCGTCTCGGGGTCGAAGTCGATCTGTCCGGCCTCGGACGTGACGCACAGGTACTCGTCCGTCTCCACCGAGCGCAGCGGACGCAGTCCGAGCCGGTCGAGCCGGGCGCCGACGACGGTGCCGTCACCGAAGATCAGCGCCGCCGGGCCGTCGTTCTTCTCCTCGTACAGCGAGAAGTACTCGAGCATCGCCCGGACCTCGGACGACAGGGTGGAGTCGTTCTCCCACGCCGGCGGCATCATCGACACCACCGCGGTCACCAGGTCGAGACCGTCCTCCACCACCCGGCTCTGCAGCGTCTGGTCCAGGCGGCAACTGTCGGACTGGCCGTGCGGGCGGACGATCTCCCGGTTGCGGGCACGAGCGAGCGCCGTCTCGGACAGGCGGTTCTTCTTGTCCGTGTTGAGCTCGCCGTTGTGCGCCATCAGACGGAACGGCTGCGCCATCGTCGGGTGCGGGTCGGTGTTCGTCGAGAACCGGGTGTGGAAGTACAGGGTGTGGATGGCGTGCGCCGGGTCGACGAGGTCCTGGAAGTAGGGCATCACCTCGTTCGAGTTGAGGCGGCCCTTGAGCACCTGGGTGCGGGCGCTCAGCGACAGCGGGTACAGCCCGGCCAGATCGGGCTGGGTGTACGCGACGGCCTCGATCGCGAGCAGGGCGTCGTGGATGCGACGGTCGAACTCGGTCTCGTCGGCGCACGCGTCGGGCGCGGTGAACACCCACTGCCGGATCGGCAGCTGGTGCCGGATGGCGGCGGGCCGGAGCACGGTCGCGTCGACGGGCACGTCACGCTCGAGCAGCACGTGGAAACCCTGATCGGCGAGAGCCCGCTCGATGACGGCCTCCGCGTCGCCGTGGAACGCCACGTCGGTGGGGAGGAAGAAGTTGCCGACACCGAAGCGGCCGGTCTCGAGGTCGTCCTGACCGGTCAGCGTGCGGAAGAACGGCACCGACAAGTCGACGCAGACACCGGCGCCGTCGCCGACACCCTCCGCAGACATGCCACCGCGGTGAGGAACAGCACACAGGGCCTGATGGCCCCGGGTGAGGACGTCATGGGTCTGAATGCCGTCCTTGCGGGTGATGAAGCCCACGCCGCAGCTGCTCTTGTCGAGCGTCCTGTCGTACAGGCCGGACTCGGTGGCACTCGTGTTCAACCGACTGTCTCCTCGCGATACTCGCCGAATATGGGGCCGTGCTGGGCGCACGGGTGGCGTCGGCGAGAGGATCACGGCAGAGAACCGGCCCCGAACCGATACGCCGGTGAGGCAGACGTCGTTGTCTGAGGTGCGGAGCTATCGCAGGTCCGCGCGAAATCGCAGATTAGCCGAGGCTAAGTCTCGAGAGCAAGTAGCTCGATCCGCAGCCGACGAGCGGTACCAAATCCGCGCCRAGCGTGCAGCCGAACGACGAGTTGCGAACATCACACCTGGCCAGGACGCTGGGCCCCGCTCGGAGATGCACGGACGTTGGTCAGATGCGGACGCTATTGCGGGTGCGGGTAACTATTCCGTGGGCGTTTGTGGGCTGACCTCAGTCGGTGAGGTCGATGCGGACGGTCAGGAGGTCGGTGCCGACGGCCCGGACGGCGACGCTGTTCATCCGGGGAAGCTGCGCCAACCGGGCGCGGGCGTCGTCGTCGGGAAGCAGCGTCGCGGTACCCGCGTGCCACCTGCCGTGAATCCGCAGCCGAACGGCATTGTTCGCGCGGATGTTGCGGATGTAGTTCGACCGTTCACCGAACTCGGACACCAGCCAGAACTCGGTGCCCGTGCGCCGGCCGCCGATGGGCGTGACGCGGGGCTGCCCGCTGACGCGGCCGGTGGTCTCGAGGAGCGTCTGGCTCGACAGTCGCGTGGAGAGCGGGTTGGCGACGTGCCGCTGGAATTGCATGACGATCCGTCGTTTGATCGCGTCGAGGTCGGCCATGACGAGAGCCTTCCACGTGCGGAAGGCCCTCGTCGACTATTTCGCTACTTCGCGGCGACCGGTTCGTCGTCCTCGAACGGGTCGCCGGTCCGTTCGGCGTTGTAGCGGGCTTCGTCGAGGATGCCTTCCCGCTTCGCGACGATCGTCGGGACGAGAGCCTGCCCGGTGACATTGACCGCGGTGCGGCCCATGTCGACGATCGGTTCGACGGCGAGCAGCAGGCCCACACCGGCGAGGGGCAGTCCCAGCGTCGACAACGTGAGCGTCAGCATGACGGTGGCGCCGGTGGTGCCCGCGGTGGCCGCGGATCCGATCACGGAGACCACGATGATCAGCAGGTAGTCGGTGAACGACAAAGGCACACCGTAGAACTCGGCGACGAAGATCGCGGCGATCGCGGGATAGATGGCAGCGCAGCCGTCCATCTTGGTGGTCGACCCGAGCGGCACCGCGAACGACGCGTACTCGCGGGGGACACCGAGATTGCGTTCGGTGACCCGCTCGGTGAGGGGCAGGGTGCCGATCGACGAACGGGAGACGAAGCCGAGCTGCGTGGCAGGCCAGACGCCGGAGTAGAAGGCGCGCACCGACAGTCCGTGCGCGCGGATCAGGACGGGGTAGACGACGAGGAACACGATGGCCAGGCCGATGTAGACGGCGGCGGTGAACCAGCCGAGCGAGCCGATGGCGTCCCAGCCGTAGGTGGCGACGGCGTTCGCGATGAGCGCGGCGGTCCCGATCGGTGCGAGGCGGATGATCCACCACAGCACCTTCTGCACGATCGCGAGCAGTGACGCGTTGAACTGCAGGAACGGTTCGGCCTTGGCCCCGACCTTCAGTGCGGCGATGCCGATCGCGGCCGCGACGACGAGCAACTGCAGCACGTTGAAACTCAGCGACGTGCTGGCGGCGCCCTCGGTGAGGGTGGTCTTCGCGTTCAGGCCGAGGAAGTTGCTGGGCACGAGGCCCGTGACGAACGCCCACCACGAGCCGGTGGTGGCCGGTTCCTTGCCGGCGCCGGTGACGGTCGTGTGGGATCCGGGCTGGGTGACGAGTCCGATGACGATCCCGATGACGACGGCGATGAACGCGGTGATCGCGAACCACAGCAGTGTCTGGACCGCGAGGCGCGCGGCGTTCGCCACCTCGCGCAGGTTGGCGATCGAACTGACGATGGCCGTGAACACCAGCGGGATCACCGCGACGGTAAGGAGTTTCACGTAACTGGAGCCGATGGTGTGGACGGTTCCGACGAGCCAGTTCTCGTTGCCGTCGGCGGCGACGGGCATGGCGCGGGCGACGAGTCCGAGGATGACGCCGACGACGAGCCCGGTGACGATCTGGGGGCCGAAGGATGTGGCCCACTGGGGTAGACGGCGTCGAGAGGTGGTCTCGGCGCGCGTGGACAGCGCGGGACTGGGCATGGGTGTGCCTTTCGCATGGGGCCGTGGAACGTCGCCCGGTGGGGCGGATACGGCGAGAGAGAGTCCTGAGTGGAGAGGTGCGTCAGCGCGAGCGCGGACAGATTGCGCTCGCCTGCAGGCGGAGGTCGACGTAGCGCCGAGAGGTCAGGAACAACACTGCGGGAACAATACTCCCGGTGGCGGCGCGCGTTTACTCCGGTTCGGCCTCGCCCGGATACCAGCGGGCGTAGACGTCGGGGTGCGCGCGGGTGCGGCTCTTCCACGCGTTCTCGCCGTACGTGCGATAGAGCGGATTCGCCGGATCGAGTTCGATGCCGCGGGCACGTTCGGCCAGGTGCGGCGGCAGCCCGATGGTCGGGACGGTGGCGTCGAGGGCAGGATTGAGGAAGTACGGCACGGACAGTCGCTCGGGCGCACCGGCCGGGGTGAGCACGCGGTGCCGGGTGGCCTTCAGGTACCCGCCGGTCGCGACCTCGAGCAGTTCGCCGATGTTCACCACGAACGAGCCGGCGCGGGCAGGCGCGTCGATCCAGTCGCCGGTCTCGGTTTCCACCTGGAGTCCCGACGACCCGGGTTCGAGGAGCAGCATCGTCAGCACGCCGGAATCCTTGTGGGCGCCGACGCCCTGCTCTCCGGTGTGGTCGGCGCTCGGCCGTTCCGGATAGCGGACGACCTTGATCAGCGTGGCGGGGGCGTGCGCGAATGCGTCGTCGAAGATCGCCGGATCGGCGTCGAGTGACGCGGCCCAGTGCCGCAGCAGTCGCATCCCGACGTCGGCGAGTGCGGCGTCGAGGGCCTCGATCGTCTTCTCGAGGTCGGGGAGATCCGCGGGCCATTGATTGGGACCCTGCAGTCGCAGGTAGCCGGCGGCACCGGGGATCGGCTGCCGCTCGGGGCCGATGTCGATCTGTTCCCGCCAGTCGGTCTCGCCGTTGGTCAGTTCGCCGCCCACCCGGTTGTAGCCACGGAAATGGGGGCTGTTCAGCATGGCGATCGACTGCTTGGAGGCCTCGGGCAGGGCGAAGAACTCCCTCGCGACGGTGAACACGCGGTCGAGCAGTTCGCGGTCGACGCCGTGCCCGTCGAGGTAGAAGAACCCCACGTGGTGGGTGATCTCCCGCAGCCGTTCCCGCCCGGCCGGAGTGTCCAGTTCGGCGAGGTCGATGACGGGGAGCATCCCTCCACGGTATGCCCGCTTCGTCGTGGTGTCAGGTCTCCCGGCGGCGCTCGAGCAGCACGCTGTCGTGCCAGACGCCGTCGATCTGTGCGAGCCGACGCCGTACCCCGACCGTCCGGTAGCCGACCGCGTGGTGCAGCGCGATGGACCCGGTGTTCACGGCCAGCACCGAGGCCTGGAGCGTCCAGATGCCCGAGAAGTCCGCCTCGTCGATGAGCCGCCGCATCAGCGCGGTCCCGACGCCCGCGCCGCGGAACTCCCTGTCCGTGTACACGGAGTTCTCGGCCACCCCGCGAAAGCAGCGCCGCGAGGACACGGGGGACAGGGCCGCCCATCCGGCGACCGTCCCGTCCACCTCCGCCACCCAGCGGTGCCCGCCCAGCCAGCGCGCGTCCAGTTCCGACCGTGTCGGGGTCTCGGTGTCGAAAGTGGCCGGCCCGCCGGCGATGCCCTCCGAATAGATCCGGAGCACCGACCCCCAGTCGCCCGCATCGAGCCGGCGGACGGTGATCGGCGGAATCGTGGAGGTGTGGTCATGAAATGCTGTGACACAACGTAATCGAGGATCGGGTTCCGAAGGGACGAGGGCAAACATGGCGCCAGCTTAGCGGCTCGACGTGCCCATGTGGGGTGCCACGTTTCGGGGCGAATGTACCTTCGGGCGCCTCGGCAGCGCCGACGGGTACATTCGCCCGGCGAGGTCGGGAGCTCAACCCGGTGTCGTGACGCTCACTGCCGCAGCCGGATCCACGTCGTCTTCAGCCCGGTGTACTTGTCCATCGCGTGCAGGGAGAGGTCGCGGCCGAACCCGGACTGTTTGAACCCGCCGAACGGGGTCTGCGCGCTGATGGCGTCGACGGTGTTGACGGAGACGGTCCCCGCCCGCAGTGCCGCGGAGACGCGGTGTGCCCGGTTCAGGTTCTCGGTCCACACCGAGGCGGCCAGGCCGTAGACGCTGTCGTTACCCATCCGGACGGCGTCGGCCTCGTCGGTGAACGTCTGGACGGTGAGGACGGGGCCGAACACCTCCCGGGTCACCACCTCGGCGGTGGGTGCGACGTCCGCGAAGATCGTCGGCTCGACGAAGGATCCGCGGCCGTCGACGGTGGTCCTGTTGCCGCCCAGCAATACCCGGCCCTCGGACCGGGCCCGGTCGATGAACCCCGCGACGGTGCGAGCGTGGTTCTCGTCGACGATCGCACCCAGCGTGGAGGCGGGATCGAGCGGATTGCCGGGGCGGATCGACGACGCCCGGCGGACGAGGGCCGCGGTCACCTGTTCGGCCACCGACTCCTCGACCAGCAACCGGGAGTTGGCCGAGCACACCGCGCCCTGGTTGTAGAACGCGCCGAAGACCGCCTTTTCCGCCGCGTCGTCGAGGTCGGCGTCCGCGAACACCAGGTTGGGGCTCTTGCCTCCGCATTCGAGCCAGACCTGCTTCAGATTCGAGTCCGCCGCATACCGGAGGAACCGCTTCCCGGTCGCGGTCGAGCCGGTGAAGGCGAGGACGTCGACGTCGGGATGCAGGCCCAGCGCCGCCCCGGCGGTGGCGCCGAACCCGGGGACGACACTCAGGACGCCGTCGGGCAGGCCCGCCTCAGCGGCGAGCTCGGCCAGCCGCAGCACCGACAGCGGAGCCTGCTCGGCGGGTTTGAGGACGACGCTGTTGCCCGCTGCGAGGGCCGGCGCCAGCTTCCACACCGCGAGGTCGAGTGGGAAGTTCCATGGGACCACCGCCCCGACGACCCCGAGGGGTTCGCGGGAGACGAGCGCGAGACTCCCGGGATCGGTGGGCGCGATCTCCCCGCCGATCTTGTCGAGGGCCTCGGCGTAGAACCTGAAAAGCTCGGCTGCCGAGGGGACGTCGACGGTCAGCGCCTCCACCACGAGCTTGCCCATGTCGAGGGAGTCGAGCAGGGCGAGCTCGTGCCGGTGTTCGAGGATCAGCTCGGCGAGCCGGAGCAGGACCCGCTTGCGGTGGGACGCCGGGCTCCGCGACCAGACGCCCGAGTCGAACGCCTCGCGCGCAGACCGCACCGCGGCGTCGACGTCCGGGGCGTCCGCGGCCGCGACCCGTGCCAGCAGCTCACCGGTGCCGGGTTGATCGAGTCGTACGTCTCGTCGGACTTGGCGGGACGGAACGCGCCGTCGATGAAGAGCTCCCGGTGCGGCGTGATCGTCGCGGCGAGCCGGGTCCAGTCGTCGAGTGTGGTCGGGTCAGGCATCGTCATCCCTCGGGCTCGAAAGTGGTGGTGTGCGATCAGGGAACATAGATGGCGAACTGTTTGAGCAGGGGCTCGTCGACGCGGTACTCGCCGCGCCACCCCTTGGTCAGGGTGAACGCGTCGCCGGGTCCGAAGGTGTGCGAGACGCCGTCGTCCGCTGTCAGCGTCACCGAACCCTCCAGCACCCGGGTGTATTCGTCGCCCGGGTAGGACTCGATGTACTCGCGATACGGCTCGGCGCGCCACGAGCCGACGGTGAACTTCTCGTCGCCGCTGCTCAGGTGAACCATTTCGTGTTCCTTCGGATCGCCTGCCCGGAGCGTGTCCGCGGTGACGTAGGCGCTGGGTGTCATCGCCGCGATGTTCCGGGCGTCGGTCGGGATCGGGTGCACTGCGGTCATGGTGTTCCTCAGTTCTGTGCGTTGGCGAGCGGGGGGACGGAGAATTTCTCGACGGGTTCGATGGACAGTCCGGTGACTTCGCGTCGGAAGGCGACCGGACCCGGGGCGGGTGGTTCGTCGAGTTCCTCGGCGTACCGGTGCCCGGACCAGACCGCCGCCGCGATGGTGGACGGCGCCCAGGCGTCGCCGATGCCGCGGACACTGCGCAGGTCGGCGCCGGCCCATTCGGATTCGCGGGAGTGCAGTTCGTGGAACAACCCGTCGTGTGGGAGTCGGGCGGTGACGAGGACAACGCTGTCCGCGTCGACGAACTGCTCGTCGCCGGTGAACGCGCACACGGTGCGGACGCCCTGGGGGGTGACCGCGGTGACGGCGCGGTTCACCTGAACGTGCACACCGGCCTTGATGATTCGCTTGCGGATTCGGACCACTTCCATGGTGTTCGTCGTCCACTGCGACACGTGCGCGGCCGGCGTGATCAGGGTGACGTCGAATCCCTCCTTGGCGAGGAGTTCGGCGACGACCGCACCGAGGTAGTAGTGGTCGTCGTCGAAGAGCACTACCTTGTTGCCCCGGGGGCGGAGCCCCGCCATTACGTCGTCGGGGGTCAGGACGTCGGCGTGCTCGTCGACGGGGACGGCGTGGGTGTGCCACCGGCCGACGCCGTCTCGGCGCCAGTGCGAGCCCGTCGCGACGACCACGTGGTGGAAGTCGTTCTCGATGACGTCGTCGGCGGTCATCTCGCTCTCCATGAACACGTCGACGTCGGGGAGCTTGCGGAGTTGCTGTTCGCGGTAGTCGACCACGCGGATCCACGCGGACAGTCCGGGAAGCCTGGACTCGCGGGTCACACGGCCGCCGAGTTGCCTGCTCGCCTCGGCGAGGCTGACGTGGTAGCCGCGTTGCCCGAGCGCGCGGGCCGCCTCGAGTCCGGCGGGGCCGGCGCCGACGACGAGGACGTTCGAATCGGTCGAGCGGACCTTGATCCGCTCCGGGTGCCAGCCGCGCCGGAACTCCTCGCCCATCGTCGGGTTCTGGGTGCAGCGGATCGGCGACATGGTGAAGTCGCCGGACACGCAGATGTTGCAGCCGATGCACTCCCGGATGTCCTCGAGGTTCCCCTCCTCGATCTTGCGGGGAAGGTACGGGTCGGCGATCGAGGGGCGGGCCGCCCCGATGAAGTCGAGGATTCCGCTCTTGACCTGATGCAGCATCGTGTCGGGCGAGGTGAAGCGGCCGACGCCGACGACGGGTTTCGTGGTGAGCTGCTTCAGACCGCGTACGTATGGTTCCTGCTCCGCCTCGGGACCGAACCGCGACGTGACGGAGTCGTCCTCCCAGCTGCCCAGCACGAAGTCCCACAGATCGGGGGTCTCGCCGAGCAGGCCGATCACGTCCTCGATCTCGCTGCGGGTGATCCCCTCGTCGCCGAGGAGTTCGTCGACCGAGATGCGGCACGCCACGGCGGCCTTCCCGTCGGCGACCTCGCGTGAATCCTCGAGGATCTCGCGGAGCAGGCGAACCCGGTTGGTCAGGCTGCCGCCGTACTCGTCCGTCCGGTTGTTGTAGCGGCGGGACAGGAAGTGGTGCAGGCCGCCGATCGCGTGCCCGGCGTACACGTAGACGATGTCGTATTCGGCCTTCAGCGACCGGCGCACCGCCTCCTTGTGCCAGTGCCGGAGGTCGGCGATGTCCGACTTGGTCATCGCCCTGGCCTGGACGGGGTCGTAGTTCCAGGAGACGACGGGCAGATTCTGCGGGCCGAGCGGGGTCTCGCGGCTGATCAGGTTGGGGCTGTTCAGGCCGTTGTGGGCGAGTTCGATGCCGGCGAGGGAGCCGCCCTCGTGAATCTTCTCGGAGATCCGGGTCAGGGCGGGCAGGTCCTGGTCGTCCCACAGGCGCAGTTCGATGAACGGGCCGATGTCCGAGGTGGGGTGGATCTCGACCTGCTCGGTGCAGACGACGGCCCAGCCGCCCTCGGCCTTGACGCGCCGCATGTAGGCCTCCCCGGAGGGATCCCGGTAGCCCATGCCGTTGCAGTGCGGGACTTGGAAGAATCTGTTGTGGGCGGTGACCGGTCCGATCTTGACCGGTTCGAAAAGGATGTCGTATCGCGGATCACGCACGGTGGGTTCCTCACGCTGTTCGGTTCGTGCAGTGCCAGAATCGTCGGTCCGCGCGACCACAACAGTCAACAGGATCTTTCCGTGCCACTACATCAGTTATTCAGATGCCAACCCACCGGCATCCGCATCTGGAGAACTGATGCAGTACCCCGGATCTTTGTGCTGTACAGATTTGCCGGGTCCGGACGAGAGTAGTGACCGGCATCACTGCAACGTGAGAGGCACGATCGATGAGCGACAACACCCCCACCGCCCTGGCGGACGAACAGACACAACATCTCCAGAAGTCACTCGGCCGTTTCGACATCGTCTTCCTCATCGTCGCGGCGGTGGTGTCGGTCGAGGTTCTCGGTCAGGTCTCCACCTTCGGCGCGGAGACGTTCACGTGGGCACTGGTTCTCGCGGTGTTCTTCCTGCTGCCGTACGGCCTCATCTTCGCCGAGATCGGCAGCACGTTCACCGGCGAGGGCGGGGTCTACGTGTGGGTCCGGAGAGCGTTCGGCCGGCCCCTCGCCGCCCTCGCATCGCTGCTGACGTGGGTGACTCAGCCCGTGTGGGTCGGCGGGTCCATGGCGTTCATCGCCGCGGAGACCTGGAACCACTACGTCACCGCGTTCGAGGAAGGATCGGTGACGGACTACCTGTTCAAGCTCGTCTTCATCTGGCTGACGGTGCTCGCCGCCGTCGTGAGTCTGGCTCGCGGCAAGTGGATTCCGACGGTCGGTGCGTTCCTCAAGATCGTCTTCCTGCTGTTCTTCCTCGTCACCACCGGCATCTACGCCGCGAAGAATGGCTTCGCCGGCATCTCCGCGGGCGACTTCAGCCCCACTCTGACCGGGCTCCTCGGTGTGACGCCGCTGCTGCTGTTCTCCTACCTCGGTTTCGAATCCGGCAACAGCGCGGCCGGGGAGATGAAGAACCCCGCCCGCGACGTCCCGATCTCGATCGCCCGCGCCTGCGCCATCGCCGCCGCGTCCTACCTGCTGCCGATCTTCGCCATCCTGCTCGTCGTACCCGCGGACGACATCACCGGCGTCGGCGGACTCCTCGAGGCGGTCGCGACCGTGTACAGCGTCTACGGTCCCGCCGCACCCGCCATGCTGACCGTGACCGGGGTGATCTTCGCGGTGATCCTGATGACCCAGGGTGCGGCGTGGATGATCATCAGCGACCGCATGCAGGCGATGGCCGCGGCCGACGGTGCGTTCTTCGGCGGGTTCTTCGGCCGCTTCCATCCGCGTCTCGGAACGCCGGTGCGCGTCAACTTCCTGTCCGGAGTCGTCGCCACCGTCTTCATGGTCGCGGCCATGCAGATCACCGGATCCGGCGGCTCCATCTTCGCGGTCGTGCTCACCATCTCGATCTCGACGTTCCTGCTCAGCTACCTGATCGTCATCCCGTCGGCGGTCCGCCTGCGCACGCGTTTCCCGGACGTCGTGCGGCCTTTCCGGGTTCCCACCGGAAACGCGGGCTTCCGCGTCCTCGGCATCCTGTGCTTCGCGTGGGTGCTGCTCGGCTCCTGGGTGGCGGTCTTCCCGGGCACCCTGGAATCGGTGTTCGGCCTGGACTACGACTTCGAGGAGATCTGGGGAGTGAGCCAGGGGACGTTCGAACTGTTCACCCTCGGGACGCTGGCCGTGCTCGCGCTACTCGGCGCCGTCGGATACGTGCGCGGCACATCCGTGCGGTCCGCGAGTGGCCCGCGCCCCACCCGGGAAGACGGCCCCGGATCGCAGCCGGATCCCGACCTCGTGAACGCCGACATCCGCTGACGGTGTCGCGTCCGCCGCGTGTGTCGTGGGTGGCTCCCCGGTCGGAGACCTGCAATCCTGGTGGCCTCAGATCCCGAGGAGAGCGCATGCAACGACGACCCGACGTGACGTTCACCCAACTGAGGTATTTCGTCGAGGCCGCGAACTTCTCCAGCATGACGAAGGCCGCCGACGAACTGATGGTCGCGCAGTCGGCGGTCTCCTCGGCGATCTCCCAACTCGAGCACCAGATCGGCACCCAGCTCTTCATCCGGCAACGGTCCCGCGGACTGGTCCTCACCGCGGCGGGGGAGGAGATGCTCCGCGACACCCGCAGCGTCCTCGCCCACCTCGGTGAGGTTCTCGACGCGGCCCGCGGTCACGAGGACAACGTGCGGGGAACGGTGCGCCTGGCCTGCTTCGTCACCCTCACCCCGTTCATCCTCCCGACACTGATCTCGGACCTGCGCGATCAGCACCCCGACCTGGAGGTCGAGGTCGTCGAGACGCAGGCGGAGGCGGTGCGGGCGGCGCTGCGCAACGGCACCGCGGAACTGGCCCTGACCTACGACCTCGGGCTGGGCGACGACATGGAGACGGAGACGCTCGGGGTCGCCAGGCCGCACGTCATCCTTCCGCCGGACCACCGGCTGGCCGGACACGACGCGATCACCCTCGCCGACCTCGAGGGCGAACCCATGGTGTTGCTGGACCTGCCGAGCAGCCGTGACTACTTCCTGGCGATGCTGTCGGCGGCGGGGGTCACGCCGGTGGTCCGGTACCGCTCGGCGAGCTACGAAACGGTGCGCGGACTCGTCGCCCGCGGCCACGGCTTCTCGATCCTCAACCAGCGGCCCGCCGAGGGCCGGACCTACGACGGCGGCCGGGTCGCGACGCTGCCCATCGCCGACGACGTTCCCGGCCTCCCCCTGGTACTCGCCCGGCTGAAGGGTGTGCGGAGCACGGCGCGGGCCCGGGCCGTCGCCGAACGGGCGCGGGCCGTGTTCGCGAAACAGGCGGGTTCGGCCCGCTAGAACGGCCACCCCATCTGGGCGTCGCGGTCGGCGCCGAAGGCGTGATCGACACGGTCGAGGACGCCGGGGTCCGCGGCCTGCAGCCGGTTCGCGGCCGCGAACGTGCGTGCCCGGTGGGCGCCGAGATACAGGCTGCCCAGGACGTCCAGGTCGAGCACCACCTGCGGGGTGGAGTCGGTCGGGGTGCACATCGCGGTGCCGTCCCGCACGGTCAGCGCGAACCGCCCGCCGGCGTCCAAAAATCCGTCGTCGACCTGGATCACGACGTCGAAGTCTGTTCGGTACCTGCGGGCCTCGAGCGCGGCGGGCACGTCCATGATCCGGACCCACAGCTCGTCGTGGCGCGAGGTGGTGCGCACCAGCCGGCCGTCGGTCAGCAGATACGGCAGTGGGTCCTCGGGGGTGAGGTGCGCTTCGATGCGCCGCACGAGGTCCAGGCCGAGCAGTGCCCGCCACACCGCGGCGTGCGCGTCCCGCGTGACCGTGCGGATCTCCTCCACCCGGGCGACGGTTCCGTTGTCGCCGGACACGCGACGGTAGAGCACGTAACCGCCGTCGTGCACGAGCCCGAACAGGCTTGTGCCGCCGCCGCGCTCGCTCTCACGGTCGGCGAAGATCCGATTCCACACGATCTCGGGCCGCACCTGCGCCCCCGGGGTCACCCGTTGCCAGCGGTCGTAGACGTCGGTGAACGCGGCCCGGGCCTCCGCCGGATGGACCATCCGCACACCACCCGGATCCGGTGCCTTCGGATGCGGCACGGCGAATCGGCGGTCGATGCTCGACGTGGTCTCGATGGTTGCGGGCCCGTACCCGAAGCGTCCGTAGATCCCGCCCTCACTGGCCGTGAGGAGCGACAGCGGGACCCCCGACGTCCGGATGCGGTCGTGATGTTCGGCGTAGAGCGCGCGAAGGAGACCGCGGCGTCGATGGGTGGGCGCGACCGTCACCGCGGTGACGCCCGCCGCGGGAACGCCCTCGCCACCGGGAACGGTGACGGTCATGGGGATGTCCATGGTGGCGCCGACCACCGCGTCCTCGTCGACCGCGATGATCGGCGGCGCGCCGCTGACGAGTTGCCTCCAGTGGGCGGTGAACTCCTCGTTCTGCGGTGTCACGAAGCAGATCTCGTTGAGCAGGGTGATCTTCGGCCAGTCCTGTTCGGTCGCCGTTCTGATCGTGATGCCGGCGGTGGTCGTCGTCATGTCCCGACACTGGCACACCCCACGTGGACGCGCAGCCGAATTTCGGCCTCCGACCTTGACCCGGTACGTGTCTTCGGAGAGTCTGAGACCCTGCCGACCGGTGAGGGGGTGACGTCACGGTGTCGAGTGACCACACCTCGTCCGCACCTCGCCGAACGCTCCGGCTGCGCCGGGAGTCCTGGGGATTCGTCATCGGCTCCTTCCTGTTCGGGATGGCGGCCACGCGGGTGTACGGGCAGGCGGTCGGCCCCGAGATCGACAACATCACCTACTTCGTCGGATCGCTGTTCTTCACGACCGCCGGATTCATCCAGTTGCGGCTCAGCGGCAGGCCGGTGCCCGGGGAGGAATCCGCGACGGTCGAACGCTACGACTGGTGGGCGGCGCTGATCCAGTTCGTCGGCACCCTGCTGTTCAACGTGAGTACCGGGGTCGTGCTGATCCAGAGCCTCACCGTCGAACAGGACCGGGTGTGGGGGTGGAGTCCCGACCTCTTCGGGTCGACGGCGTTCCTCGTCGCCAGCGGTCTGGCGGTGGTGGCCACCACCGAAACCGACAAGCTGTGGGATCCGCATGCCCGCAACTGGCGCAGCACCTGGCTGAACATGATCGGGTCGGTGGCGTTCGGTGTGTCCGCGGTCGGCGCGTACATCGTGCCCGGCACCGACGCGCTGAAGAACGCGGCGGTCGCCGATCTGGGCACGTTCGTGGGCGCCGTCTGCTTCCTCGTGGCCGCACTGCTGATGCGCCCGCCTCACCCCAGGTATTCGCCGAACCAGGCGAGGACACGTTCGTAGGCCTCGGCTGCCGCGGTCGCGTTGTAGCGGGGCCCGGTGTCGTTGAAGAACGCGTGATCGGCACCCGGAACCGTGACGATCTCGTGCGGTAGCCCCGCCTTCGCGAGTGCGGCGGCCGCGGCGTCGCGGGACGCGTTCACCCGGGCGTCCAGTTCCGCGTAGATGGCGAGGACCGCGGCCTTCGACCCGGAGAAGTCGGCGCCGTCGGGCAGGGGACCGTAGAAGGGGACCGCCGCCGCCAGCCGCGGCTCACCGGACGCGAGGAGTTGCCACACCATCCCGCCGCCGAAGCAGAACCCCACCGCCGCCATCTTCTCGTCCGGCACCCGCCGCCCGAGTTCGTCGATTCCGGCCTTCATGTCGGCGACGAAGCGTGCCGGCGGCACGGTGGCCAGCGCGGCGGTGGCCTGCGCCTGATCGGTGAACGTCGCGGTCCCGCCCTCTTCCGAGAGCAGGTCGAGGGCGAGCGCGGAGTAGCCGGCGCCCGCGAATCGTCCCGCCACCGAACGGATGTGGTCGGTCAGGCCCTTGTTCTCGTGTATGACGAGGACCGCTCCGCGAGGTGTGGCGGCGTCGGCCCACGCACCCTGCAGGACGCGGCCGTCCGGGCCGGGGAACGTCACCGCTTCGGTCTCGACGGCGTCGGCCGATCCCGGTGGCGGGGGCGTCGCTCCGCCGGGTGTCACCGGCGCCGAGGTCGGCGACTCGTCGCTGTCGGTGGAACAGGCGGCGAGCAACGAGGACGCCGCCGCCACGCCGAGGCCGATGAGTCCGAGTCTGCGCAACGCTTCGCGGCGGGACAGCAGCCCGTCGGCATGATCGATCGCGATCTCTTCGGCGATATAGCGTTGCAGTGGCGTCATGATCGTCCCCGTCCGCATCGGCTGATGTAGGGAATTATCCCTGGTCGAACCCGTGATCGACATCGGTTCCCAGTTCATCACTTTTCCTTATGCAGTACGCCACTTATCTGTGTTGTACAGATTTCACCGGGGACCTCAAGATTGGTGCAACGGCACGAACTCCTCGCTCACCGCACACAGAAAGGAGCCCGTCATGCCGATCGCTGACCGTCACCCAGCCGTCGAAACGACGGCCCGAACATCGGTGGCCTCACCGATGCCGGACAACTCGACCGCGAACTTCGTCATGGCCATGAGCGCTGTCGCGACCGGAGTCACCGTCGTCGCGACCGACGGTCCCGGCGGTCGCGCCGCCCAGACCGTGAGTGCGATGTGCTCCGTCTCGGCCGACCCGGCGCTGGTGCTGGTCTGCCTGCACGGACGAAGCCCGGTCAACGACGCGATTTCCGGGAACGGTGTCTTCTGCGTCAATGTGCTTGCCACCCAGCATGATCACGTCGCCGACACCTTCGCCGGCCGGCCCTGGCCGGGCAAGCAGCGGTGGGACTTCACCTGCGGGCACTGGACCGTGGCCGAATCCGGCTCACCCCGCGTCCACGACGCGATCGCGTCGTTCGACTGCACCGTCCACGACGTCATCGAGGCCGGTACCCACCGCGTCTACATCGGACGCGTCGCCGCGGTGGAGGCACACCCCGGCGAACCGCTCGTGTACGCCTCCCACACCTACAGCAAGCCTGCAGCATTCGAACCTTCCACCTTCCCCGACTACCCGGACGCACACCCCGCGCCGAGGACCAGGAGCACGAAATGATCCGCACCGGAGACGAATACAGGGAGTCCATCAGGGACGGCCGCGAGGTCTGGGTCGACGGGGAACGCGTCAAGGACGTGGCCGACCACCCCATGTTCAAGCCGATCGTCGACGTGCGGGCACGCATCTACGACCTCGCGCACGACGAGGCCACGCAGGACGCGATGACCTACGTCGACCCCGAATCCGGCGAACGCAACGCCATCGCCAACAAGCTCCCCCGCACGCAGCAGGACTGGCTCGACAAGCGCGCCGCCGTCGACCTGGTCCTCGAGGACACCCGGGGCGTGGTCACCCGCGTCGGTGACGAGACCATCGGCGAGATGTGGTCGCTGTTCGACGGTCAGGACGTCCTCAACGAGGTCGACCCGCGCTTCTCGGAGAACATCCGACGCCACCTGGACCGGTCGGTCCGGGAGGACCCGTTCCACGTGTCGGCCAACACGGACCCCAAGGGCGACCGGTCCAAGGCGCCGCAGGATCAGGACCCCGACATGCTCCTGCACGTCGTGAAGGAGACCGACAACGGCATCGTCGTGCGCGGCGCGAAGTACGAGACCGCCGCCGCCTACTCCAACCAGGCGTTCACCAAACCCACCATCGCCAACTGGGGAAACAGCGAACTGTCCGACTACGCCGTCGGATTCGTGCTCGACATGGGCGCGCCGGGGCTGAAGTACATTTCCCGCAACGGGTTCGCCGGCCGCGCGCCGTCCGCCGACTACCCGCTCGCCAACCGGGTCGACGAGGTGGAGTCCCTCGTCGTGTTCGACAACGTCGAGATCCCCTGGGAAGACGTCCTGTTCTACCGGCACACCCGGGCGGCCACGTTCATCCGCTCCACCCTGCACCGCTACAGCGCGTTCCCGTTCGTGCAACGCACGCTGCACCTCGCCGATCTGATGATCGGATCCGCATTGTGGAACGTCAAGCAGAGCGGGCTCGAGAAGCAGCAGGCGGTGCAGGAGAAGCTCGCCCAGCTCGCCTGCTACCGGGAGACGATCAACGCCCACCTCACCGCGGCCATCTCACTCGCCGAGCCCAGCCCGGGTGGCCTGCTCATGCCCAACCAGTCCCTGCTCTACACCGGCCGGGTGATGGCGCTCAGCCAGCTGCCCGCGATGATGCACATCGCCCGCGAGCTGTGCGGCGGCCAGATCTGCATCACCCCGGACGCCGCCACGTTCGCCGACCCCGACGTCGCGCCGTGGCTGGAGAAGTTCTACTCCATCAACGACAACTGGGTGGCCGACGACCGTCGCAAGCTTCTCGCGTTCGCCCGCGACCTGCTCAACAGCGACTACGCGGGACATCGCCTGACGTTCCAGCTCTTCGCCCAGTCACCGCCGTTCGCGCAGCTCGCCGCCGTCTACCGCAACTTCGACTTCGACGGGCCGCTCGGGCTGGTCAAGGCCGCAGCGGGGCTGTCGGACAACGTCGACGGAGGTGCGGCATGACCACCCACACCCGCATCCGCCCGTTCAACACCCGCGACACGTACCCGGAACAGAACCTCGACAACGACCTCGCGCAAGCGGTCGTCGCCGGCGGAGTCGTGTATCTCCGCGGGCAGATCGGACAGGACCTCGACACCCGGGAGTCGGTGGGAATCGGCGACGTCGAGGCCCAGGCCGAGAAGGCGATGGCGAACATCGCGATGCTGCTGAAGGAATCGGGCAGCCGGCTGGAGGACGTCGTCAAGGTCACCATCTACCTGGTGGACGTCCGGTACCGGGAGACCGTCTACCGGGTGGTCGGACGCTGGCTGACAGGTGTGCATCCGGTGTCCACCGGCATCGTCGTCGACGCCCTCGCCCGGCCCGAATGGCTCGTCGAGATCGACGCGACGGCTGTGATCAGCTCATGACGTTCTCACTCGTCGCCCGTGATCCCGGGGGCGCGTTCGGGATGGTCGTCTGCTCCTCCAGCCCCGCCGTGGCCGCACGCTGCCTGCACGTGCGGTCCGGGGTCGGTGTCGTCGCCTCCCAGAACGTGACCAATCCGCAGCTGGGACCGCTCGGCCTCGACGCGCTCGCGTCGGGTGCGAATGCGGAGACCGCACTGAAAAGCGCACTCGCGCAGGAGAAGTTCCCGGACTACCGCCAGGTCGTCATCGTCGATGCGGATGGCCGCACCGCGGTGCACTCGGGCGCGCAGACGTTGGGCATCCACAGCAGCGCGCAGGGCAGCGCCGCCGCCGTCGCCGGCAACATGCTCCGCGACGAAGGCGTCATCCGGTCGCTGCTGTTCGGCTACGTGTCGAGCACGGCCCCGACGTTCGAGGGCAGACTGCTCGACGGACTCACCGCGGCCGTCACCGCCGGCGGGGAGGCGGGGCCCGTGCACTCGGCGGGAATCCAGGTGGTCGAGGACGTGCCCTGGCCCGTCACCGATCTGCGCGTCGACTGGCACGACGACCCGGTCGGCGAACTGCGCCGGCTGTGGACGGTGTGGGAACCGCAGAAGCGGGACTACCGGGCGCGTGGTGTCGACCCGACGGCCGCCCCGTCCTACGGCGTGCCGGGGGACCTGTGAGCGCCGACGCCGCGGTTCGTGACGGAGCCAGGAGGGCGGAAGACCGGATCCTGGCTCTGTCGCACGACCTCCACGCCCACCCCGAGGTCGCGTGGGAGGAGGAACGCTCGTGCGTCCGGGTGGCCGGGGTGCTGTCGGACGCCGGTTTCACGGTGGAGCAACAGTACGTCGGACTGCCCACCGCGTTCCGCGCGCACGTCGGTTCCGGACCGCTGCACCTCGCGGTCTGCGCGGAATACGACGCGCTCCCCGGGCTCGGGCACGCGTGCGGGCACAACGTCATCTCCGCCATCTCGGTGGGGACGGCGCTGGCTCTCGCCCCGCTCGTCGACGACCTCGGCATCACCCTGTCGGTGCTCGGCACCCCCGCCGAGGAAGGCGGGGGCGGCAAGATCGACATGCTCGAACGCGGAGCGTTCGAGGGCGTCCACGCCGCCGTCATGGCCCACCCCGGCCCGGTCGACGTCGCCCGGGCCGAACCGTACGCGGTGTCCCACAGCCACATCCGGTACGACGGCAAGGCGGCACACGCCGCCGCGTACCCGGAGCGGGGCGTCAACGCGGCCGACGCGTTCACGGTGGCGCAGGTTGCCATCGGGCTTCTCCGGCAACAGCTTCCGTCGAGCACGCGAGTGCACGGGATGATGACCCGCGGGGGAGAGGCGCCCAACGCCATTCCCCAGCGCACCGAAGGTCGCTGGTACGTGCGCGCGGAAACGCTGGAGGAGTTGGCCCGCATCGAACCCCGCGTGGCCCGCTGCTTCGAGGCCGGCGCCATCGCAACCGGCTGTGAACTCACCATCGCCCCGGAAAGCGAACCGTACTCGGAGTTCCGCACCGACGAAGCGCTGCTCGCGTCGTACGTCCGGCACGCGGAGGGGCTGGGCCGCGTGTTCCGCACCGGCGCGGACTCGCTGATGAACCGGGCCTCCACCGACATGGGCAACGTCTCGCAGGTGCACCCCTACATCGGAATCGACTCCGCGCCCGCGGTCAACCATCAGGCCGAGTTCGCCGCGGCCAGCGCCGCGCCCGCCGCAGACCGGGCGGCCGTCGACGGTGCGCTGGCCCTCGCCCTGACCCTGCTCGACGCCTGCGGCTCCGCCGCCCGTGCGTACTTGTTAACCGCCCGACGTTAAGAAGTACTCACGGGTGGAGCGAAGAATTCGAGCGCGATGTTGTCGGGGTCGCGGAACGAGATGCCGGAGCCGTAGTGCGCCGTCTTGATGCCCCCGTGCTCGATGCCGAGGGCGTCGAGCCGCTCCACCCACCGGGGCAGCGCGTCGGGGGAACACTGGAACGCGATGTGGTCGAGTCCGACCTGCCGTTCGTCGAACCGTGCGGGAGCGCCGCTGTCGGGGTGCGTGTGCAGGCCGAAGAGCATGCCGCCGTCGAGCGCGAACACCGTGTGGTGGAAGGTTCCCGATTCCTCGTCCTCGTCGAGCACGGGGGCTGATCCGAACAGTGCGGTGTACCAGGCGGTGCTGGCCGGTAGGTCGGACACGGTGATTGCGACGTGGGTGAGGCCCGGGAAACTGGACATCTGCGACAACTTCCTTCTCCGGTGAATCGGTCTCTTCTTTCGACCCTAGCGAGTCGGCGCTGCCGGGTGGTGGACAAACGCGAAACCCTGCCCGAGCGGACAGGGGCGGGCACCACGCACACCGCCCGAGCCTGTAACGGGCTCGGGCGGTGCGGTGTTCGAGGACTACAGGCGCGCAGGCTCACGCGTCGCGGCGGACGTGGTCTTCGCTCCGGTCGAGCCGCGCCGCGCGAGGAGCAGGTAGAGGGGTCCGGTCACCACGAGTCCGGCCACCCAGGACAGGTCGGCGCCGCCGAGGAACGCGGACACCGGGCCCGTGTAGAGGGATGTGGCCATGAACGGAATCTGGACGACGATGCCGAGCAGGTAGGCGGTGATTGCCGTCCAGTTGAAGCGGCCGTAGACGCCGCCGTCGAAGCGGAAGATCGACTCGAGGTCGTAGACGCCCTTGTGGATGATGTAGAAGTCGATGAGGTTGATCGCTGTCCACGGCACCAGGACCACCAGGAGGACGACCACCAGATCGACGAAGTGCGAGACGAAGTCGGCCGACAGTGCGATGGCGACGACGGACGCCGCGACGAGGATGATCGTCGAGAGGATGATGCGGCCGCGGGCGGTCGGAATCCAGTGGGCGCGGAACGTCTGGACCGACGTGATGATGGCGAGGACGGCGCCGTACAGGTTCAGCGCGTTGTGGCTGATGACGCTGAGCAGGAACAGCACCAGCATGATGCTGCCGAGGCTTCCCGTCGTCGCCTTGACGCCGTCCATGGTGCCCATGCCGATCGGTGCGGAGAGCGTGACGACCGCGCCGAACGCGAAGGCGAGGAACGAGCCGAGGGTGCAGCCGAGGTAGGTCGCCCAGAACGTCGACGGCACGCCGACGTCCTTGGGGAGGTACCGCGAGTAGTCGGACACGTAGGGTGCGAACGCGATCTGCCAGAGCGCGCCGAGTGACACGGTGGCCAGCCAGCCGGCGAAGTTGAAGTCGCCCCGCGTGAGGAAGTCCGACGGCAGGTCGCCGGTGAGGATGGCGAAGAAGCCCACCAGGATTCCGATTCCGAGGACCCAGGTTCCGATGCGGTTGAGGATGTGGATCAACCGGTAGCCGATGATGCAGATGACGGCGGAGCCGAGAGCGCCGGCCACGATCCCCACGTCCACGGGTATGCCGGTCACGATCCCGTGCATCGACTGGCCGGCGAGGACGATGTTCGACGAGAAGAAGCCGAGATACATGACGGCGGCGATCACCACGATGATGAGCGCCCCGAATGTGCCGAACTGGCCGCGGCTCTGGATCATCTGGGGGATCCCCATCTGGGGTCCCTGCGCCGAATGTAACGCCATCAGGGCGCCGCCGGCGAGATGTCCGACGACGAACGCGACGAGGCTCCACCACAGCGAGAGTCCGAACAGACTGGGGCCGAGGGCGCCGGTCACGATCGGGAGCGGGGCGAGGTTGCCGCCGAACCACAGCGTGAACAGATCGCGAACCTTGCCGTGGCGATCGGATTCCGGGACGAACCCGATGGTGTGCTTCTCCAGCATCGGGGCGACGTGGGTGTCGGGCATCAATCCTCCGAACGGCGCAAGTGCGCCACTTCTAGGTCGAGTAGTGGAGGCCACAATGGTCGGAGGCAGTGAATCTGTACAGAACAACTAACTGATGCGTTGCATCACTTCTTCTGATTCAGCAGGTCGGACTAGCCTGGGCCGATGCGCACCGTGGGAGTCGACCTGGCGGCCGAGCCGAAGAAGACGGCCCTGGCCGTGATCGACTGGTCCGGCGGTGTGGCCCGCGTCGAGTCCGTCCGGCTGGGAGCCGGGAACGACGCCGTCACCGAGGCCGTGCTGGCCTGCGACAGGACCGGTATCGATGCACCGTTCGGCTGGCCCGACGCGTTCGTCCGCATGGTGTCCGAGCATCACGCCGGCCGACTGTCCGCGACCAGCGGTCTCGCCAACCGCGAGGGGCGTCGACCGTTGACGAAGCGGCGCACCGACCTCGTGGTGCAGGCCGCGACGGGGATATCCCCGCTCAGTGTGTCGGCGGATCTCATTGCGCACGTCGCGTTGCGCTGCGCTGGAATTCTTGCGGAACTCGGCGACCTCGGCATCGACGTCGGACGCGTCGACGGCCGCGTGGTCGAGGTGTATCCGGCGGCCGCGCTGCGCACCTGGGGGCTGGTGTCGCGGGGATACAAGAGCGCTCAGAACCGGGTGACGCTGGGGGAGTTGGTCGACGCGCTCCTGGCGGCCGCGGACTGGTTGGAACTCGGTGTATTCCAGACGATCTGCCGCGAATCGGACGACGCCCTCGACGCCGTGCTGGCCGCCGTCGTCGCACGGGCCGCGGCCGTCGGCTGCACAGCACTACCCGAGGGCGACGACCGCGCCGTCGCCGAGCGGGAGGGGTGGATCCACGTGCCGACGGGAGACCTGCAGTCGTTGCGGCCCTAGCGGCGGGGCCGAAGGGATGCCGATTCCCGTCGTCGTCTGTTCGTCGGTGGCGGTTGCCTGTCACCGGATCGGGTTAAGGGTTTGTGCAGAGGTTCTTAAGCGGCCCACGGGATGGTCTTTCCAGGCAATCGCCTGCTGAATACCGAGCATCTCGCCGGTCACGAGACCAGCGCCCGAGAATCAAGGATCCATATGAACCACATTTCCAGTGCCACGAAGCCGGCGACGCGAGCGTCCAGCGTAGGGGCCGTCGCCAAGAAGGTCGCGGCGGGTGTCGCCCTCGCAGGGGCGGCATTGGCGTCAGCGCTGACGTTCAGCGCACCTGTCCACGCACAGAGTGCGGGGCCCCAGGCGATCTCCGCGAAGTCAGCCTGTTCTGTCGCGGGTGATCTGGACGGTGCCTTTACGGGATCATCACAAATGCTGGGATATCTGGAATGCGTCCTTCCTGAGATCGAGGGATGGATCGACCAGCAGTATCTGAACATGCCGCATCCATCGTCGTACCGATTTGTTCCTCGGGGCATGCGCGGGTCAACTCGGGCGGGGTGCCCATTCGACGAGAACGCCCTGCAATACTGCCTCGGTGATCAGGCGGTCTTCCTCGGCGAGGCTGCAGTCTGGCGGTTGTATCGGGGGATCGGAGACGCGGCGCCTGCGCTCGTCGTTGCACATGAGCTGACTCATCACTTCCAGAACCAGATCGGTATGCGGTCGGCGACCACGGCCAACGAGCAGATTCGGTACGAAAATCAGGCCGACTGCGGTGCGGGGGCATTCATGGCCTATGCCCGGCAGCAGGGATTGCTCGGCGGCAACGATGATGTCCGCGAGCTGGCCACTGCGCTCGTCGAGGTCGGAGAGTCGGAGGGTCCCCGTCAATCGCATGGCACGGTCGAGCAGCGATTGAAGTCGTTCTATCTCGCGTATTCCAGCTCGTTGCAGTCGCCTATGGTCGCGTGCAACGCGTTCGTTCCGGAAACGCCGATCATCGGGGTCAGCTAGTTGTAGTGCGCTGGCGGTGAGAGATTCCCGCCGACCCGCATCGCTCAATGACGACGGCGAAACCGCGGGCTGCCAATGCCAAAGGATCCCAGGATCCAATTCGCGAGGTTAGCGTGTGTTATGGGCACCTTGTGTCCCGGTAGCCGCGCTATTAACGTGGGATTTCAAGCTTCGATCAAGGACGTCCGACAGCGCGACCCCAGCGAGTGCGAAAGGCRGGGGCTGTCACCGACGCGGATGGCACAGAGACTCTCGGTCGCAGTGACTGTGTGTTCCGAGAACGAGGGAGCCCACCATGGTGGAGTCTGCGCAATCGAGGGCGGGCGCGCACTTCGGGCATTACCAACTGCGTCGTCTTCTCGGCCGCGGTGGGATGGGCGAGGTCTACGAGGCATATGACGAGGTCAAGGACCGCGTCGTAGCGCTGAAGCTACTCCCGGACGACTCTGCGGCGGACCCGGTGTTCCGAGAAAGGTTCCAACGTGAATCCCACGCCGCCGCCCGCCTCCAAGAGCCGCATGTGATACCCATCCACGACTACGGGGAGATTGATGGGACTCTGTTCATCGACATGCGGCTGGTCAAGGGAGCCGATCTCGGCGCACTGATCGAACAGCACGGTCCGCTCCCGCCCGGGCGGGCAGTGACCATCATCAGTCAGATCGCTTCCGCCGTCGACGCAGCGCACGATGACGGGCTCATTCACCGTGACATCAAACCTCCGAACATCCTCGTCACGAGGGACGACTTCGCTTATCTCGTGGACTTCGGAATCACGAAAGATGCTGGGGCGGAGAAGATTACTGCCGTCGGAATGACGATCGGAACCCTGGCGTATATGGCCCCTGAACGATTCCTCGAAGGCACCGTCACCACGAGCGTCGACATCTATTCTCTCACCTGTGTGTTGCACGAGAGCCTGACTGGATCGCAACCGTACCCTCACAGCAGTGACGGGGCCGTCATGAACAAACATCTGAACGGACCCATCCCACGTCCGAGCGCTATCCGCCCCGGGGTGTCCACCTCGTTCGACGCGGTTATCGCCAGGGGTATGGCGAAGGCACCAGAAGGCCGGTACCCCAGTGCGGGTGAGCTCGCAGTCGCCGCGCGCGCAGCCCTCACAGCCGCGGACCGAGCCCAACCCCACGCCGGTTCGCGTCGTGACAGCCCGCCATCGACGCTCTTCACCAATCAACGGCCTTCTCCTGCACCTGGAGTGCCGCAGCCGAATCCGGCGATTGCCCAGCCAACACAACGAGAGATCAACCCGAACCCGCCGGGTAGCAGCGGACCGCCGCCACCACCATTGTTCGGTCCGCCGATGCAGGGTCCTCCGCCGTCGCACCCCAACCGTCCGGCCCGCCGTCGCAGCGCGTGGTGGGCAGCTGCCGCCGCGGCGCTCGCCGCCCCGCTGGTCGTGGCGGGTCTGTGGTGGCTCATAGGAAGCGGCGACGAGTCCGGTACCGGCGGAACAACAGCAACCGGCGCCGCACCGTCTACTTGCATATCATTTCGTGGCGGTGGCTGCGTGAGCTCCCCACCGACACGGCCGCCGACCACGAGGCCGACGTCGAAACCATCAACGTCATTAGTGCCCATGCCTGGTCCCGCGTCGAGTGAGGCCGTACTGTTCGACCGCTTGCCCCAGGGATACAGCGACTCGAGTTGCAGTCCAGTCGAGTATTTCCCACCCGCGCTGACGGGTATGACCTGCGGTCCCACTCAAGGAGGCCCGACAACAACGAGAATGTTTCTCTACAAGAATGTCCCCGACGTGGAGTCCTCACTCCAAGATGTAGTAACGGGCAGCTCGCTGGTGCCCTGCCCAGGTGTGGGGCAGGGCCCGATCAACTGGTACCAACCGAACGATCCAACTCACACCGTGGTCGGACAGTACGCATGCGCGCAGACAGATGGCCACCCTCGCCTGATCTGGACAAATACGCACGAGCTGACCATGGGTATCGCAGACGGAACGGACCTCGGCAACCTCAACACATGGTGGAGCCAGAACCGATGACATCGCGGACATTGCCAACGGAAATCGCGGCTTACACCATCGTCGCCAGAGGGTGATCTGTTCCGTGGTATCACACTTGGCCCCGCGCCCGAGCCTCGAATTCAGCGTCCTCGGGCCCCTCGAGATGACCATCGATGGCACACCCCAGACCCTCGGTGGATCCAGGCAGCGCGCCGTGCTCGCCATGCTTCTGATCAATCGGAATCGCGCGCTGTCCGCGGACACCATCGCGGCCGCGGCGTGGGATGATCGGCCGCCGGCCGATACTCGCGGAAACATCCAGGTCCTCATCTCCCATCTGCGCAAGCTCTTGAAGACCGCCCAACTCGATGCCCGCGAGATCATCGTCACGACCCCACCCGGCTACCGGCTGTGTACGTCCGAGCCACAATGCGACGTGGACCGCTTCCATGCTCGTAAGAGACAAGCTTTCGACGCCGCGGCCGGCCGCCGATTCGCGGAGGCAAGCACTCACTTCTCTCACGCTCTCCAGGAATGGAGGGGAGAGGTACTCGATGATCTGCACGGCCTCCGATTCGCCGATACTTTCGCTACAGGCCTCGAGGAAGAGAAGATCGTAACCCTCACGGCACGCGCCGAATCCGAACTCGCGTGTGGTCGCACCGCGGCTGTTATCTCCGATCTCACTCCTCTTGTCGCCTCGAACCCGCTCAGAGAGCCGCTGTGGGCTCAGCTGATTGCTGCTCTGTACCTCGCCGGCCGGCAATCTGATGCCCTCGACGCCTGCAGGCGCCTGCGCTCCACGCTCGCCGACGAACTCGGCATCGATCCCAGCGCACCGTTGCAGGAACTCGAGGCCCGGATACTGCGGCAAGAATCGCTCGAAGTACAACGCCAGGCTTCCGCGACCGCCGCGGTCGCAATGACGATCATCGACGCTCATCCCCGCGCCGCGCGGGCCCAGCTACGGGACGCAACCGGCCGGGTCTTCACCATCGACGAGGGAGCCCTGCGTATCGGCAGGATGGATGACAACGATCTGACGCTAGCGGACGGGAAAGCCAGTCGTCACCATGCGCTGGTCGTCGACACCGGTGCTTCCTACTTGATCAGAGACCTGAAGTCGGCGAACGGAACCTACGTGGCGGGGGTTCGTGTATTCAACAGTGCCCCACTGTCCGATGGTGATGTGATACGAATCGGAGACAACGAGTTCACCTTCGAGAGATTGCGTGAGGCCGGTGGAATCGCAACGCAAAGCGGGAACAGTCGCCGGAGTGGTTCCGGCGACTAGGGAAGTGAGGCGCTCGGTCACGTCGTTCGGGACGGTGCCATCCGTAGCCCGGCTACTGCTGCTTCTCCAACCGCGCGCACGTCGTGCGGTACCCCTCGCCGTGTTCGACGTAGCAGTAGTCGAGTGTCTGCGGACTCACGAGCGAGAAGGAATAGACGCCTTCCGCATCGCCGCCCGCCATCAGCGACCCTCCAGGGTGAACGCGCCGACCAGGTCCTCGCGAACCTCGCCTTCGGGTGTGGACCAGCCCATGGATCCCTTGAAGGTGAGGCCGGTCTGTTCGGTGACCGTGAGGGTCGCGGTGCCCTCCCGGTAGCCCTCGGTGCTCGCGATGCGTTCGCGGTGGCCGGTCCACGTGCCCAGCAGCGACACGTCCTCGGTGCTGCTCGATTGTGCAAAGGCCACGGAATGATTTGAGGAACCGTCGTCGCTCGAGCAACCGGAGACCGTCACCGCGTGGTGCAGCCGGCCAGCATCGCCGCCGCACGAATCATTCCCCGTCTACCCTGGTTGGGTCGACACCGCGCACTCCCTCCGTGATAGAAAGGCGCCCGACCGCCCGGTACCGAAATTATCAAGACGTGGCCGGTCGGCGCGGCCGATCGAGTGTGTGGATTCCTGCGACTGCGCTGGTAGACCGACCGCGGCGACGCCCCCGGGCGAAACCTGGCAAATTGGACACCACACGCACCGTGCGTGGGCACACGAAGAAGGAGTCCAATGGCTTTCTGGGATCAGCTGAAGGCAAAGGCGTTCGAGATGAACGGCCAGCTCAAGACCAAGACGGCACAGTTCCAGAACAAGGAGTTCGCCAACGCCAGCATGGCCATGTGCGCCCTCATCGCCGCGGCGGACGGGACCATCGACCCGTCCGAGCGTCAGAAGACCGCGGCGCTGATCACCAGCAACGAGGCGCTGAGTGTGTTCCCGTCGGACGAGCTGAGTCAGAAGTTCGACTGGTACTGCAGCAAGCTGCAGTCCGATTTCGAGTTCGGCAAGATCGAGGCCACCGCGACCATCGCGAAGCTGAAGTCCAAGCAGGATCAGGCACGTGCCGTCATCCAGATCGGCATCGTCATCGGTGGCGCCGACGGCAACTTCGACCAGCACGAGCGAAACGTGGTGCGCGACGCCTGTTTCGCCGTCGGCATCGCCCCGGCGGAATTCGAACTCTGAGGTGATCGGTGACGCGCCCGGCGGKGGGCGCGTCACCGACGCTCAGTAGGCCGTGATGATCGGCGCCGGGTTCCACATGCCCGAACGCTGAATCCCGGTGGTGTCGATCTCCGCGGTCTTCGCGTCGGGGTCGAGCGGGGAGTACTGCTCCACTCCGCCCCAGTCACGGTCCCAGTCGTCCCGCAGATACGACGGTATGGTTCGGCTCGCCCGGGTCATCTCGATCCAGCCCAGGGGGCCTCCGCCGTACCGGTCCTGCCACAGGCTCGTCATGATCGCGCCGGGACGGTCGGGAAGGATCCGGTATTCGGGCGCCTCCGCGACCCCGGTGCGGTGGTCGAACGGTCGCTGGCACGGAAAGGCAAGTCCCACAGCCCAGTCGATCATCACAGGTGCGTCGGATCCGATCACGTCGTTCAGTGTCTGCGTCCGCGGAACACGCGGCGGTGTCACCGCCAGCCACTGCTGCGGATCACTGTCCGAATCCGATGCCACGAGTCGGATCACATCCGTATCGTCCGGCAGGGAATCGAGCGGAACGCGCAGATTTCGCCAGGACGGTGCCGGGCCGATGTCGATCGGCGTCACGCGTCCCGCCACCGCGACCGCGCCGTCCGGCCCCGTGGTGCCGTATTCCACCTCGAGGTTCTGGCCGTACGTGACGACGCCGTCCGCGTCGACGGAGTGGATGCGACCCGCCGCGGCGATGGAGATGATGTCGCCCGCCCCGGCGTCCGAGTCGGGATTCGGCAACCGGTACCAATCGGTGGTCAGTGACGCGTCGCCGTCGCTGCCGTCGCTGCCGAGGACCGGCGTGCGGTCGGGGTCGAGGCCGAACGGCAGGGCCACCGCGCTGCCGTTGACGCCCACCGCGCCGGCGCCGCCGCCGGTGCCCGCAGCATTGYTCGACGCCGTCTGCTCGGTGTTGTCGGTTGTGACGGAGTTGGCGACACCCGCATCCGACGATTCCTCGTCGGCACTGAGGTCGCCGGCGACGCCGTTCGGTGTGAAGCCGACGGTGCCGGTACCCGCCAGGGCGGTGGCGGCGTCGCCGGACAGCGGTTGCAGCAGCGACGCGTTCGGATCGGTTTCGAGCAGGACGTCGTTGGCGAGACCGCACGGTGCGCCGGTGACGGCGTCGACGTTGGAACGGGCGAGGGAGAACGCGGGATACTGCGCGACCGCGCCCTTCGCCATCGACAGCACCTCGAACAGCACCATCGCGGCGGCCGCCACCGTCAACGGCGGGATCGCCCACAACCGGCGTCGCCGCACGGCGTCGGTCCGGGTGTAGGGCTCGCGGAAGTAGCACCACGCCGCGATCAGCAGCATCACCAGCGTGGCGCCGAGGAGGATCGTGCCGGCGCCCAGGCCGGCGATCGACACCGGCTTGTCCCACCACGGGACGCTGTAACTGGACACGTACCACCACCCGTTGGTGCTGGTGAAACACATCGCCAGCAGGAACAGCACGGCGGCCGCGAACAGGGCGCGGTTGCGCGGCGAGCGCACCACGGCGGTGCTCACCGCCACGGACGCCAGGACGGCGAGCGACCCTGCGAGGCCGGCGTAGATGCCGAAGTGGTGYGTCCACTTGGTGGGCGTGAACATCATCAGCCCCATCGCGGCGAGCGTGATGCCGATGAGCCGCCGCGACGGTCCGGCCGCGGTCCCGGGGATCCGGCCGCCCTTGCGGAGCATCACGAAGACCGTCACGGCCAGGCTCAGCACCATCACGAACACGCCGAACCGGCGCGCCAGTGAACCGTCGACCGAGATGTTCAGCAGGTACTGGTAGCGGAGGTACTCGTCGAACCAGGGAACGTTGGGGCCGATCGCATGTACGTGCTGCATCTCCATGACGGCGGCGAGGGTCTGGTCGGCAAACACCGCCACCAGGATCACCGTCCCCGACGCGACGAGCGGCGCCAGCAAGGCGACGTACCCCACCGTCTTGGCCCGCGCGATCACGATCTGCAGGATCGGCCGGGCGCCCGCGACCAGGGCGCCGAAACAGATCAACCCGGACGGCCCCGCGGTCAGCGTCGCCGCACCGACCAGAATCGCCACCGCGGCGGGCAGCAGTCGCCGGGTCGCGACGGCACGTTCCACCGAGCACCACGTGAGCAGCACGCCCACCGCGACGATCGGCTCGGGCCGCAGACCGTTGTTGTACGGGAGCCAGAACGCGAGGAACACCAATCCGCCGGTCCACAGCGCGAGCCGGTTGCCCCGGACCGCGGCGCCGAGTCGCGGTGCGACCTCACGGCTGATCACCAGCCACGCGACGATACCGGCGAGCAGCGCGGGCAGACGCACGAACGGGCTCGCCGGTGTGATGTTCGCCAGCACCGCGAGGACGTCGTAATACGGAGACCCGAACGGCGCCTCCGGGACGCCGTACCAGCGGAAGTAATTGGCCATATAACCCGCCGCCTCGGACGTGCGGGCCATGTTGAACTGATAGCCGTCGTCGGAGGTGGAAGCGCCGATGAAATGCCACAGCACCAGCGTGCCGATGACGACGGCATCGACGGCCCCGAACGACCACCAGCGGGTGGGCAGGAATCGTCGTGCCCGGCGCCCGTCCACGTCGTCGAGACGGTGCAGCGCCACCAGCGCCAGAATCGTCGCGAGCGCGCCCACCACCACGGCGACGAACTTGAGGGTCGACGGCGTCGACGAGAAGCGGCTGTCGATCTCAGCGGTCACCTGCAGTCCGTCGGGCGCCGCACTGTCGAGGTCGCTGAAGATGCCCACCATCTGCGGGCGGAGGTCGCCGTCGACGACGGTCGGTGCGTCCTGGCCTGCCGCGCCGAAACCGGCGGTGGTCCGCGTGGAATCCGACGACACCACGAGCGCGCAGTCTGCGGGTAGCTGGTCCAGCGGCGATGACAGCAGCACCTTGTTCCGCAACAGCACCTCGACGCCGGCGGGACCGTCCGGGGTCGCGGGATTCACCCTGGCGACCAGTCCGTACCTCCCGGCGTCGGCGGCGCCCGCGGGGGCGGTGGAGGTCAGGATCCCGCCGCGGTCGGCGAGTTCGCCGACCGCCGAACAGGGGATCTGCACGTCGAGGCTCAGCGGCGCGTAGGTGACGAGCGGTGCCTCGACGCTTCCGGTGCTGCCGTTCTGCGGCCAGCTGAGGGTCGCGCTGTCCTGCTCGACCGGAAGGAACGGGAGCGACAACGTGAGCAGCACTCCGAAGACGGAGGCGATGATCGCGAGAAGGCGGGCGGAGCGGACCGACTGACCGAGGGGAGATGACTGGGGCGGGGTCCCGATCGGCGACTCGTCCGAGTCGTCTCTGGACACTTTCGCCGATTCCAGCCTGCTGTCAGTCACGACGTCGGATAGTACCCATCCGCGACAATTGTTAGCGAAGGCAAGGAACAGGTCCGGTTCGAGGGCCGGCCGCCCCGGTGGATCACATGTGGAAGTGCTTCAGGATCCGCGACCGGCGTTGCGGTCGGGTGAGGAGATGGTGGTGGTGCCGCGGACCGCGGCGGTGCTGAACCTCGGAATGCACTTCGCGGATGATCTCGAACATGTCTCCGCCTTCCTTCTACGCGAGTCGGTAGCCCGACGGTAGGTCGGGAACAGGGTGAGCCGATTCACCCGGGGCGGGTGAACCAGGTCACCCGATCACGGGCTGCACCGACAGCTGTTTCACGCCGGTCTGCGAACAGCCGGTGGTGGGGTAGGGGAGGAATACCGACCCGGTGTCGTCGGGTGGGTACACCCGGAATCCCGCGACCGGAGTGGGGCCACAGGTCTCGGCCGGATAGTTCTGCACCACCGTGGCACGCACCGCTGCGGTGGCCCGTGCGCCCGGGGCGACCGTCACCGGAGTCTCGGTTCCGCCGTCCCGCTCGGCCGCGGCACCTACCTGCGGACCGCCCTGGGACGCGACGTACGAGACCCCGGGGTATCCGTGGAGGACGCAGCTGCGGGTGCCGGTGTTGGTGAAGACGAGCGGGATCTCCTGAGATCCGGCGGCCCCGCTCGCCTGTCCGAGCGTCACCTGTAGTTCGCCGATCAGGCAGCGGTCGGGGTGCGGTGCGGTCGCCTCGGACGGTGCGGATCTCGTGACGGTGATGTCACGCGAGGGTTCGGCGGTCCCCGTCTCGTCCGTCGAGCCACAGGCCGAGGCGGTGAGCGCGGCGGCGATTCCGAGTACGCCGAGAAGGGCGCGTGCCGGTGACTGCGTGCGCATCTGATCGCTCCTCCTATTGATGTGCTGCCGTAGTCGATGGTCCGTGATCGGTGCCGTCCCGGTGTGTGGTTCGGGGAGATCGCATTCGCCCCTCGCCGGACGATTCCGGTCGTAGGCTGCGGGGCGGCAGGGGATCCGCAACACTTTCACTGGAGGCTGACCGATGAGCGAAGTTCTGGACCGGACCAAGATCTACATCGACGGATCCTGGGTCGATTCGCAGGGGACGGGCCGGATCGACGTGGTGAATCCGGCCACCGAGGACGTCATCGCGGTGGTCGCCGAGGGCACCGCCGACGACGTCGATCGCGCCGCGAAGGCCGCGCGAGCAGCCTTCCCCGCGTGGTCTGCGCTCAGCGGCAAGGAACGCGGCGAGTACCTCCGGAAGGCCGCTGCGCTGATCCAGGAGCGCCTCGACGACTTCACTGCCCTGGTGTCCCGCGACATGGGCATGCCGCTGGGATTCGCGAAGCCCATCCAGATCGGCATGCCGCTCGCGAACCTCGCCGCGTTCGCCGAACTGGCCGCCACCTATGACTTCGACGCCCACGAGGTGGGCAACTCGCTGATCGTGCGCGAGCCGATCGGTGTGGTCGGGGCGATCACCCCGTGGAATTTCCCGCTCCACCAGGTGGTGCTCAAGGTCGGCGGTGCTCTGGCCGCGGGGTGCACCGTGGTGCTCAAGCCGACCGAGGTGGCGCCGCTCGCCACGTACGCGCTCGCCGACGTCTTCGACGAAATCGGTCTGCCGGCAGGCGTGTTCAACCTCGTCAGCGGATTCGGGCCCGTCGTGGGCGAGGCGATCGCCGGCCATCCCGAGGTGGACATGGTCTCGTTCACCGGCTCCACCCGCGCGGGCAAGAGGGTCGCGGTGGTCGCGGCCGAGACGGTGAAGAAGGTGGCACTCGAGCTCGGCGGCAAGTCCGCCAACGTCATCCTCGACGACGCCGACCTGACGAAGGCGGTCACCGACGGAGTGGCCAAGTGTTTCCTCAACTCCGGTCAGACCTGCTCGGCGCTGACCCGGATGCTGGTCCCCGCGGGCAAGGTGGACGAGGCCGCCGCCATCGCGGCGCAGGTCGCGCAGAACTACTCGGTCGGCGATCCGACGGCCGCCACCTCGGTGCTGGGGCCGCTGGTGAACTCGAACCAGCTGAAGCGGGTGCGCGGCTACATCGAACAGGGCATCGCGGAAGGCGCGCACGCCGTACTCGACGGCCGGGAGACCGGCCAGGAATCCGGCTACTTCGTCGGCCCCACCGTGTTCTCCGGTGTCACCGAGGACATGACCATCGCCAAGGAGGAGATCTTCGGCCCCGTCCTGTCGATCATCGGATACCAGGACGAGGACGACGCCGTGCGGATCGCCAACGCGACGGAGTACGGCCTCGCCGCCGGCGTGTGGTCCGGTGACCAGGACCGGGCCGACCGCGTCGCGCGGCAGCTGCGCGCCGGCCAGGTCGAGGTGAACGGCGGCGCGTTCAACACCAACGCCCCGTTCGGCGGGTACAAGCAGTCGGGCATCGGCCGCGAGGCCGGCGTCCTCGGCTTCGAGGAGTTCCTCGAGATCAAGTCGATCCAGCGGTAGGCGGCTTCGCCGCCCGTGCGCCTTTTTGGTAGTCACTGCTAGGCGGGTTCAACCGGTCGTTGCAACGTCCCTGATGATGAGGGGTGTCGCAGATGGTGATGATCGGTCGACCGCCGGCTTCGGAGCGGGCGCGGTTGTTGTTCTGGCAGTGTCGCACGCAAGGCGCGACCGTGGTGGAGGCGGCGTGCGCCGCCGAGGTGACCGCGTCCACCGCGCGC